>NZ_JBGUAW010000013.1 GCF_041821045.1 Thiohalorhabdus sp. Cl-TMA
GACACCGGCCGGATCGGTTTGGCTGAACCCCGAGCGAGCCTTTCGCTCGGATACGGAGGAAGCCGCAGCGTGAGTCCCGGGGAAGCGACAACTACCTTGAAAAACGCCGGGGGGGCCGGAGCCCCTGGCGCATTCTGGCCCGGCAGTTCCGGAGCTTCCTCATCCTGCTCCTGGTGGGGGCGGCGGTGCTCGCCGCCGCCAACGACGATCTGACCGACGCGGTGGTGATCCTGGGCGTGGTGCTGCTCAACGCGGTACTGGGCTTCTACCAGGAATACCGGGCGGAGCGTTCCCTGGCCGCTCTGCGGGGCATGCTGGCGCCGGAGGCCGAGGTCCGACGGGACGGCCAGCGCCGCATGATCCGCGCGGAGGATCTGGTTCCCGGCGACATCGTCCTGCTGGACGGCGGCGACCGGGTCCGGGTACCGGCGGACGGTCGGCTGCTGTTCGCCTCGGGACTGGAGGTGGAGGAATCGGCGCTGACCGGAGCGGACCGCCGCGAGCTCGCGGCGGCCAACGGACGCCTGGCCGCCCAGGGCACACGGGTCATCGCCACCGCCTCGGGAAGCATCGCCGCGGAGCAATTCGACCCGGAAGGGCCTCTTGAGCCCCATATCCGAGGACTCACCTTCGAGGGACTGGTGGGCCTCATGGACCCGCCGCGCCCGGAGGTGAAGGAGACCATCGCGCTCTGCCGTCGGGCGGGCATCGGCGGAAAGATGATCACGGGCGACCAGCGGATCACCGCGGAAGCCATGGCCCGGGAGCTGGGGATGGAGGGCGCTGTTCTGGACGGCGCGGCCCTCAACGCCCTGTCCGAGGAGGAGCTGGCGGAGCGCATCGGCGGGATCGGGGTCTTCGCCCGAGCACAAGGTCCGCATCGTGCGCGCCCTGGAGGCGCAGGACGAGGTGGTGGCCGTCACCGGGGACGGCGTCAACCACGCCCCGGCGCTGCGGCACTCGGACATCAGCGTGGACACCCTTTCGGCGACGCCTGGAAGGAGACTGACAGGCGCTCCACGCCGAGCCCCACTGCCTACCCATCCCCGCTACCGAGCGGGGCTCGCAACCGGTGCGGTTCAGGCCGAATACCCGGATAGCCGCCTGCGATAAACGATCCCCCGGTGGTTTTCCGCCTCGAACGCTCAGGAGGCCAAAGCGTCCATGACCGCCTGGGCGGTATGGCGGCTGGACTGCGGGTTCTGCCCCGTAATCAGGTTGCCGTCCACCTCCACGTGGTTCTCCCAGTTATCGGCGGCCACCACCTGGCCGCCCGCCTCCCGCAGCCGGCTCTCCAGCAGGAACGGCATCAGCTCCTTGAGCTGCACGGCCTCCTCCTCGCCGTTGGTGAAAGCCGTCAGGGTATGGCCTTCCACGATGGGGTGGCCGTCCGAGCGGTTGGCATGCACCAGGGCAGCGGGACCGTGGCAGACCCCGGAAACCACCTTGTTGGCGTTGTTCAGGCGCTCGATGACCCGGACCAGCAGGGCATTCTCCGGGAAATCGAACATGGTGCCGTGTCCGCCCGGCAGGAAGATGGCGTCATACTCCGCCTCCGATACCTCTTCCAGCGCTTTCGTGGCCTGAATCGCCGGCCAGGCCTCGTCGCCGCTGGTGTCCTCCGGCGCGCTTCGCGGGTCGATGGGCGCCGGCCCGCCCTTGGGGCTGGCCACCACCACCTCGGCGCCCTGCTCCCGAAAGATCCGATACGGAGCGGCGAACTCCTCGTACCACAGCCCGGTGGTGTGATTGTCGTCGATACGGTCGTGGCTGGTTACCACCATCAGGATTCTCGGCTGCTCGCTCATGACAAGGTCTCCTCGGTAATCGCAGCGAATAGTGCATGAAGGACGGGGCGGCTGGGGGAAACCGCCCCCTTGGAAGCCGGATCAGCCGGCCTGACCCATCACCGGCAGCACGATTCCGGAAATGAAGCTGGCATCGGCATCCGAGGCCAGGAAGACGTAGCTCGGCGCCACCTCCTCGGGCTGGGCCGGACGGCCCATGGGCGAGCTGCCCAGCCCCTGACCGAAGCTCGCCACTTCCTCGGCGCTCACGCCTTGATCCGCCACGTTCAGCGGCGTCCAAACCGGTCCCGGCGCCACGCAGTTGGCGCGTATACCCTTGCCGCGGAGCTCCTCGGCCAGGGTCCGGGTTAAGGCGTGGACCGCGCCGTTGGTGGCCGAATACTCCGGAAGGCGGGAGGATCCGGTCAGGGCCACCTGCGAGCCGGTGGCGATGATCGAGGAGCCGGGCTCCATATAGGGCACGGCCTCCCGCGCCAGCCAGAAATAGGCGTAGATGTTGGTCTTGAAGGTGCGGTCGAGCTCTTCGTCATTGACGAAGGTGACATCGGGCTTGCGGTTCTGCCATGCGGCGTTCTGGATCAGGATATCCAGGCGCCCCAGCTGCTCGACCGTACCCCGGACGGCATCCCGGCAGAATTCGGGCTGAACCAGGTCGCCCTCGAGCAGAAGACAGCGCTGACCCGTTTCCTCGATGGCTTGCTGAATCTCCTCGGCATCCGCCCGCTCCGAGGGCAGGTGGGTGATTGCCACGTCGGCGCCCTCGCGGGCGTAGAGGTAGGCCACCGCCCGGCCGATGCCCGAATCGCCGCCGGTGATGAGGGCCACCTTGCCCTTCAGCTTGTCCGCGGGCCTGTAGTTGGGCGCCCGCCAGCGCGGAGCGGGGGTCAGCTCCGACTCCAGCCCGGGCTCCCCCTGGTGCTGCTCGGGGAAGGGCGGTACGGGCTCGTTCTGCATCTGCGGTCCCCGGGACCGCGGGCTCTCGGCTCCTGCAGAGGATTCGTCGAGGTCCATGGTCATGGCCCTCACCTCCGGTTGGCTGTCTTGCAAGGAGTTGAAGAACCATTTCCCTCCTTATCACCCCACACCAGCCGCTCTGCAATGGGATGCGGGTTCAGCCCGCGCCGGGATGGGAGCCACCCGGATAGGAACGCTCCCGGCGGGAGACAGGCGCGCCCGCACGTGCCACGGTATGCGCATTTTTCCGGAGGAGAAGGGGGCGTTTCGTGGCTGCATCCATAGCACTCTGGTCGCTGGTGGCGCTGGTTTCCACGGCAGTGGTCTGGAAGGGGAGTACTTGGCTGGAGCGATCCAGCGAGCGGCTCTCGGTCTACTACGAGCTGCCGGAGATCGTACAAGGAGCGATCGTGGTGGCCGTGGGGTCGAGCTTCCCGGAGCTGTCCACCGCCGTGCTGTCGGCGCTGCTCCATGGAGCGTTCGAGCTGGGCGTATCGGCCATCGTGGGCTCCGCCCTGTTCAATATCCTGGTCATCCCGGCCCTTTCCGGGCTATTCGGCCACCGGTTCCTGCCCGCCAACCGGGACTTGGTCTACAAGGAAGCCCAGTTCTACATGATCGCCGTGGCGGTGCTGACGCTCACCTTCGCCTTCGCCGCCATCTATTTCCCCGTGGCCAACGACCAGGGCGTCATTCTGGGCGAGATCAACCGCAGCCTGGCGCTCATGCCCATCGCCCTCTATGGCCTCTATGTCTTCGTGCAGTACCAGGACACCATGGACTATACCCCGGAGGTGGAGGCGGGGAATATCCGGCCCCTGCGGGAATGGGGGCTGCTGCTGGCCGCCCTGGTAACCATCCTCGCTGGGGTAGAAGGACTCGTGCGCGCCGCCATCCATTTCGGCGACCTGTTCGGAACCCCCAGATTCCTTTGGGGAATCACGGTGGTGGCGGCCGGCACCTCGGTTCCCGACGCCTTCGTTTCCATCAAGGCCGCCCGCTCGGGAAGGTCCGTGACCAGCGTGGCCAATGTCCTCGGTAGCAACATCTTCGATCTGCTCGTGGCCATCCCCATGGGCGTTTTGATCGCCGGAGCCGCGACCATCAATTTCTCCATCGCCGCCCCCATGATGGGCGTGCTGACCCTGGCCACCATCGCCCTGTTCCTGATGATGCGCACTCACATGGTGCTGAGCCGGAAAGAGGCCTGGAGCTTGCTGGGCCTCTATGCGCTGTTCGTCGTCTGGATGGGCGTGGAGACCTTCGGCCTTATCGATCTGGTCCCCAGCCTGCCCCCGTCCGAGGCAGCCAGCGGTGGCCATGCCGGGGGACATTGAGAGCCCCATATAGGCGCCACTCAAGAGTCCGGCTCTTATTCCAGGAAGTCCTTTCCGTAATCGCGCCTGAGCTTTTCGTGAAACCGGAAAACCGCGTGGTTCCCCATGCTCCCCATGAGCATGCCGAAGCTGCCCACTGCGAAAAAAAGGCGCCAAAGAGCTCGAGAAACCCGGAAAGCAAATTCAGAATGCCCCCCACAAAGAAAAGCGCATTGCCTATCATCCCAATATAACTATATTTTCCGTTAACCGGTTATAGGCGAACTTTGCCGTAAGGAAAGGCCTTACGCCGTGACGGCGTAAGGCCTTGCTGGCTGCTGGCAAACCTCGTGGGCCCGGATTTCACGTACCTTTCTGGTGCCAACCGGGCGCAACCGACATGCTCAGTCGTAGCTTTGCCGCTCCACGATGTTGCCGTCCTCCCCCTGCACCTTGATCTCGCTGGGGGTATGCTCCTTGGCTAGGCGGATAGCCTCTTCCCGGGCGTCCTCATGGGACGAGAAGGTCTGCATTACCTCGTTCTCTCCCTCGAGCTTCACGGCCCATTCATTCCCATGGCTGATGACCCAATATGGCGTGCGATCGCCCATGGCCTTTCTCCTGTATTCGGAAGGGTTCACAGATCCAGGGCGGGTCCGAGCGGCCCTGCGGCAGAGAAATAACGCAGCACCCCCGGCAAGTCCGACCCACCCTGTTTCATACTGTGACCCAGAACACGGATCACTATTCCTGGAAGCGGGCGGGTCCTGATTCGCCCCAACCCCTATCCGAAAACCTCCCCGGCGAGGGAATTCGCATGGAGAACGAATTTTTCGGGGAACTATTTGAGGGAAGCCAATGAGATCCCACCATAATCAGGAAAAACAAAAGATTCTGATTTTCCGAGTGTAAATATCGACCCATTCCAACAACTTGGTCCTGTCCCCCAATATCCGGAGCGTATCGGCCACCGAGCCGGACCCCCGCATATTGCTCGGGAGCAAGCATTTCCCGGATCGTCCGGCCCCTTTATCATTACGACGTGCCCGGAACCGCCAAGCCACAGGGCCTCGTCTCTCGAACATCCCTTGAAAGCCCGCAAAGCATGCCCTCTGAAGAAGCCAAGACCCGCATCCGCGCCGCCTTCGAGCGAATCAAACAGACCCTCCCCGGATTCCGCGACCGCAAGGTGCAGCGCTGGATGATCGCTGAGGTGGGGCGGACCTTTTCCAGCGCCGATGACGGACCCGGGATTTTGGCGTTGGAGGCGGGGACGGGAACCGGGAAGTCTCTCGGCTATCTGCTGCCCGGTATCGTGGTGGCCCAGGAGGAGGAGAAGACCCTGGTGGTTTCCACCGGAACCGTGGCGCTGCAAGAGCAGCTCCTGGACAAGGACCTCCCGCTGGTGGCCCGTTACGGCGAGCTGGAGTTTCGCTCCCAGCTGGCCAAGGGACGCGGGCGCTATGCCTGCATCCGGGATCTGGAGCGGGCGGCCACGGAGGACGAAGGCAGCGACCAGCTGGCGCTGGATGCCGCGGTCTGGGCCCAGCGTCCGTCCCAGGCGGACGGCGAAGCCGTGGCCGCCATGCACCGCGCCTGGAGCGCGGAGGAATGGGACGGCGATCTGGACGCCTGGCCCGAGGCCCTATCCGGCCAGGTGCGTTCCCTGGTTACCACCAACCGCCACGGCTGCACCGGGGGCGCCTGCGCCCATCGGGAGCATTGCCCCTATTACCGGGACCGGGACCGGGTCTGGGGGGCCGACGTGGTGGTTACCAACCACAACCTGGTGCTGGCGGACCTGGCCCTGGGCGGCGGCGTGGTGCTGCCGCCGCCGGAGAAGTGTCTCTACGTACTCGACGAAGGCCACCACCTGCCGGGCCGCGCCGTGGACCAGTTCCACGCCGCGGCCGGCTGCGAGGCGGCCCGGGGCTGGGTGTCCGAGCTGCCCAGGGCGGTCGCGGAGACGGCCGCGGCCCTCGGAGATGAGGACAGCCTCGGTGAGCTGGCGGACAGCGTCCAGCAACGCTCGGAAGCCCTGGATGGCCTCCTGCAGGAGGCCCACACCACCCTGGCCGCCAGCTGGCCCGGCGACGCCGAGCAGGAGTGGCGCTTCCCCCGTGGCGAGGTGCCCGAGGACCTGCGCACCCTGGCCGGGCGGGTGGCCGCACCCGCCCGCGAGCTGGCGGCTCGTTTCCGGGAGCTGACCAACAAGGCGGAAAAGGCCCTGGAGGAAGCACGCTCCCAGAAGGACGAGGCGAAACAGGATGCCCTGAACAAGGCGCTCCCCCGCCTCGGCATGGCCCGCGAGCGCTGCGAGAACCTGGAGGCCGCCTGGTCCGGATTCGCCGAAACCGACCCGCCAGACCGGCCGCCCCTGGCCCGATGGATCGAGATTCTTTCCGAGCAGGGCGACCGTTCGGATTTCCGCGTCTCCGTCTCTCCCATCTCGGCGGCCGACCAGCTGCGGGAATCCCTTTGGGACCGCTGCGCCGCCGCCCTCATCACCAGCGCCACGCTCACCTCCCTGGGCCGGTTTGACCGGCTCCTCGGCAAGATCGGCCTCGCCGACGAAGGACGGGCCAACTGCTACCGCCTCCCCTCCCCCTTCGACTACGGACGGGCTTTGCTCCAGGTTCCGCAAGACCGGCTTCCCGACCCCAGGGACACCGAGGCCCATACCCGGGCCGTCAGCGAATTGCTGCCCGAGCGTCTGGAGGCGGGACAGGGCAGCCTGGTTCTGTTCACCAGCCGGCGCCAGATGGAAGCGGTGTACGAGCGGCTTCCTTCCGAATGGCAGGCCCGCACCCGCTGCCAGGGCACGGTGAGCCGGGAGCGCCTGCTGGCCGACCACGGGGCCGAGATCGAGGCGGGCCGGGGCAGCGTCCTGTTCGGACTGGCCTCCTTCGCCGAGGGCGTGGACCTTCCGGGCGCGCTCTGCCGGCATGTGGTGATCGTTCGGCTCCCCTTCTCCGTTCCCACAACCCCCGTGGAGGCCACCACCCACGAGTGGGTGGAATCGCGGGGTGGAAAGCCATTCTTCGAGATCAGCCTTCCCGACGCCAGTCTGCGCCTGATCCAAGCCGTGGGCCGCCTTATCCGCAGCGAGGAGGACTGGGGGACCGTCACCATCCTGGATCCCCGGGTGGTGACCAAGCCCTACGGCCGCGACCTCCTCGATAGCCTTCCGCCCATTCCCCGCCATTTCGAGTAACCCCCGCACGAGCTCATTGGAGCCTCCGAATCCCGATGGGCGATCCCACGCCTTCGGGGATCGGGTTCTCCCGGAATGGCAGCCCCCACCGGGTCTGGTTGATATAGAGATTCATGCAACGGCCACCCGGAAGGGGCGAGGGATGCGAAAGATCATCTTCGAGGAGGAGGGCTTCGTGGCCTATCAGGAGGACGATGGCTCCTTTACCGTGGAGGACCTCGCCGCCAACATCATCCAGTCCCAGCTGAAGTCCCGCGAAGAGGCCCAGGAAACCATCGACAACAACCGCTCCAAGGGCCGATGAGCCCTTGGATAGCCGGCCGCCCCCCTGTCCGGTCCACTCCCCCCACCCGTCTCCCCGTCCCCGATTCTCCCCACATTGAATCCCGAGGTGCCCTGGTCCTGTTCAGGGGAAAGGACGCCTCTCTGCCGCCGCTCGTAAACCCATTTTTTCTGTCCCATTGCTCTGTCCATTACTGTTCAAGCAAATCAGAGAAATACACGGGTTAGGTATTTCCCTGAATAGTCATGGATCAAACTTTAATGTGAGGTGGGAGAAAAGCATTTGGACAAACACCTAAAGAAAAACCTTATGAACAATTAAATTAACTACGGGGAATACCTAAATAAAATCACAATTGTAAAATAAAATTTACAAACACTGTAAAAATAAAATACACCACTTATTCAATGTAGAAATTTTATACACAACCACCCAACATTTAAAACAAAGGGAGGGGGAGATGCGAACCCTACCGACCTGTAATACGGACAGTCCCTGTGTGCATCCCTTGTATCCGGATACCGGCGGTCGAGGCCCGTCCATGAAAGCGCACCCGCTGCTCAAGCTCGGCCTGGTGTCCCTGACCGTCCTGCTGGCCTCCTGCGGCAGTGGCTCCTCGGGCGGCGGAGGTTCCGGCGGCAACCAGCAAACCTCCGGGACCGATATCCCCGCCGGTACCTGGTTCCAGCAGGATCCCAAAGCGGGCGAAGGGGAGCCGGAATACCGCCCCTACTCCGGCGTGGTGGCCGGGAACGGCCGTGCCTATTTCTGGGGAGGCGGGCATTTCACCCATGGCGGTAATGATATCGATGCCTACGACATCGCCGGGGATGAATGGGTCCAGCTCACCGAGGAGGAGAATTGGAACAACGTGGACAGCTGGGACCACCTGACCGACGAAGAAAAACAGGCAATCAAGAGCTCCCAGAGCGGCGGCTGGGATGTGGACATCCTTACCCCGCGGGGCCGGCCACTCCCCAAGCACTCCTACAGCCAAATGGCCTGGTGGCCGGATCGCGGTTTGTGCCTGCTCGAGCAGCGCCTCTGGTGCTACGACCCGTCGGAGGGGGATTCGGACGGTGCCTGGCAGGAGCTCGCATCCAACCCCTTCAGCGGGGTGTTCGATGACGAGGGCAGCATCTCGGTCTGGAACCTCACCTACGACCCCAAGCAGGACACCCTGGTCACGGTGTACGCGGCCGGGGGTGGTGTAACCGGAGGTTTTGTCTACCAACCGGACAATTCGAGCAACCCCTGGCGGCAGCTACCCGAATTCTCCATGCGGGCGGACGGCTCCTGGAGCCAGGTCTATTCCGCCTACAACCCGGACAGCGAGTGGCACATCGTCTATGCGGGCCAGATGTGGCGGCGGATGAACCTTACCACGGGGGAGGTCAAGGAAATGGCCCAGCTCCGGAGCCACCCGCAGCTTGACGGAAAGCTCGAGGAGGACCAGTACGGCCCCCGGCTCCGGTCCTTCTCCATGGAGTGGTCGCCTGAACTGGATAGTGCGCTGGTGGCCGTCAGCATCGATAACGAGCTCCAGCTCTGGACGTACGATCCCTCGGCGAACAGCTGGTCCCGCTTCCAGCTCGACGGAGAGGGACCTACGGATGCGCACGCCAATTGGGATACCCTGGCCCGCGATCCGAAGACCGGGGTCTATGTCTTCGTCGCCAAGGAGGATCAGAACGCCACGGAGATCCCGGAAACCTGGACCTTCAAGATCTCCGGAAGCTAGCCAGCCTTTCCCGACCATCGGCCGGCTCGCTGGCCGAGCCTCCCCAAGCCGGACGTACGGGCACTTTCCCGACGTCCGGCTTCAATGCTCGTGCAGTCCGCATTCGCCGCGCAGGACTCATTCCCTCCCCCACTGCCTCCCCGAGCCCGCTTCACGCTCGCCCTTTTGCCGCCCTCGGGACCGGATACAGATGCCGGTGGAAACTGACCGGACTTCCCGAAGAAATACCAAGCGGACCTTATTAGTAATTTTCCCGAGTGAAATCCCCAAAAAAATAATATTACATGAAAGTACAAGGCCTATATTTACCATATAGACCAATTTTTCTTCGCCGACATGTAAGGAAATCTTTACATACTATCAAGCCAGAATGACACCGGGAGCCTCTCGCATTTCTTGGTTTTTTCGAAACCTAAAACCAAATATAAAAACAGGTCCGAAAGTGCCATATCCACCGATATCCACCCAGAGCCAGACCCGCGTCAGCGCCCTGCCCTATACGACCCAACGGCCTCACGACGAACCGCCCATTCCGGCCCGAGCCCGTCGGGAATTCGGTGCCGTCTTTCTGAGCCTCCTTCTCGCCTCCTGCGGTGGGGATGCAGGATCCGGGAACGGGCAGGATTCGGCGGGCCAAGGGTCAGATTCGCAATTTTCTCCGGAGGGGCCTGCGGGGACCTGGCTACGACAGGACCCGCAAGCAGAGCCGGGAGAGCCGGAATACCGCCCCTATTCCGGAATCACCGCGGGCAATGGCTACGTCTACTACTGGGGCGGCGGCCACAAGACCCACGGCGGCAACGATGTGGATGCCTACGACATTGCCGCGAACGAATGGGGCCAGCTCACCGAGGAAGAGAATTGGGAAAATGCCCAGAGCTGGCTGGAAGATGAAGGCTGGTACCCGGACCGGTCGCAATCCGAGCGGCAGCAGCTGGTGAACCGCCTGGAGGGCTCCCGGGGGGGTGGCTGGGAGGTGGATATCCGCACTCCCCGGGGCAGACCGGTCACCAAGCACTCCTACGCCCAGATGGCCTGGTGGCCCGGACACGGCTATTGCCTGCTCAAGCAGCGTTTCTGGTGCTACGACCCGCAGGAGGGCGACGCCGACGGGGCCTGGACAGACCTGGGACCGGACCCCTTCGAGTTCGGCAACAGCGGCACCATCGCCCCCTGGAATCTGGCCTACGACCGCGAGCTGGACACGGTCGTCACGGTGGTGGGGACCCGGGAGACCGGCAAGGTCTACGTATACGACACGGAATCCGGAAGCTGGCGGACGGCGCTCAATAACATCCAGTACCAGCAGGGCGAGTACAGCGAGGTCTACAGCGCCCACGATCCGGAAACGGACTGGCACATCGTATTCGCCAACCAGAAATGGCAGCGGATCAACGCGGCCACCGGCGAGATCAAGAGCATGGCCCAGCTGCGCTATAACGGGCAGGTGGTGAAGGGGTCCTTTTCCATCGAATGGGCCCCCGAGCTCGGCAAGGCCCTGGTGGCCAAGCGCATGGACGGCCAGCTGCGGATGTGGGCCTACGACCCGCAGGCGAACCAGTGGTCCGATTTCCAGCTGGAGGGAACGGGGCCCGACGATGCCCATGCCCAATGGGACACCCTAGCCCGCGACCCCCGAACCGGCATGTACGTCTTCCTCGCCAAGGCGGATGAGAGCGCGGAAGAGGGTGAGACGCCCACTACCTGGACTTTCTGGCTGCGAAGCGAATAAGCCCCCTAACCCTCTTCCGTCGCTTCCAGCAGCTCCGGCTGATCGTTTTTGGGGTTATTGACGCGCCGGGAAACGGGATAGGCTTCCATACCGTCGGCCGGATAGGGCTGCAGGAGCTGACGGAGGGCCTCGGTTTCCTTCATGCCGGGGTCCAGCCATATATCCCAATCCTCCTGGCCCAGGATCACCGGCATGCGGTAATGGATGCGGCCCAGCAGCTCGTTGGGCGGTCCCACGATGATGGTATAGGTCTCCAGGGTGCGCCGCTCCCCGTCGAGCGTGCCTTCCCAACGCTCCCAGAGACCGGCGAAGCTCATGGGATTGCCGCTCCGGAAGCGAATCCAGTAGGGCTGCTTCGGCCCGGTTCCCTCGGTGTGCCATTCGTAGAAACCGTCGGCGGGGATCAGGCAGCGCCGGTACTTGAAGGCCGCCTTGAAGGAGGCCTTCTCGGCCACCGACTCCGCCCGGGCATTGATGAGGCTGTACTTGGAGCGGGTTTCCCGCGGGTCCTTGGCCCAGAAGGGGATCAGCCCCCACTCCAGGGCGGAGAGCTCCCGCTGCCCGGCCTCGGGCTCCCGGCAGACCATCCCCGTCTGGGAAGGCGCCAGATTATAGGAAGGGCGCCAATCCGTATCGCGGATCCGTGCCCGGAACAGCTCCGCCAGATCCTCTTCGGGCGTGAACAAACCGTAACGTCCGCACATGGGCACCGCTCCAAGCCGCTAAAGGGACTGAGGGAATGGATCGCACCGGGGCGCGGGAGCCCGGACCTTTCGGCTAATGCTCCACGGAGTAGTCAAAGATCCCCATTTTCTTCAGCTCCGTGGCGGCCTCGTCCTCGGAGGCCATAACCTCCTCCTCGTATTCGTACATATGAGGAAATTTCTCCGAGCGGTCGGAAGCCAGTGGCAACGGCTGCTCTCCGGCCTCCACCCAGACCGTGTAGCCGCCCTCCACCGGCTTCAGGCGCACTTGGTGCAGATTGCCGTCCTCCACCAGCGTGGCGATCGCTCTGCGCGTTATGGTCTCATGCATGATCACTTCTCCCTTGTCGCCGCTCGGACTTCACGCTCCGGAATGGCGGGCGCGGGGTAACCGGCCGCTAGGGCTCGTCCACCCGGTCCGCACAATCGTGGAACAAGCTTCTTTCCCGTTGGAACGGGCGAGCGGCGCGGAAGTTCTTGGCGGGCGGCGGAATGCGGAAGTGGGGAAAATCCTTAGAAGCGCGGGCTCCCGGCGGGATCCCGCGCTCAGGGGAGACGGAAGCGCAGTGCCACGGTCAGGTTGACCCGATCACCGTTGATGGTGTCAGGAAGGGGTCGGAACCGGCCCACGCGCTCCACAGCCTCCCGGGCGGCCCGTTCCAGACTGCCGGACCCGGCGCCGTTTAGCACCCGTACCTGCGTGATCCGGCCGCTGGCCTCCACCGTGAAGCCCACCGTGACCGTGCCGCTCCTCCGCCGCATCCGGGCCCGGCGCGGATACCGCTTGTTCGCCTCAATCGCCGCCCGTAGCGCGGATTTATAGTCCGGATCCAGCCCCGAGCCCGCGGCCGGCGCCCGATCCGGGCTGCCCGCCGCGCGAGCGGACTCGGCCGACTTTTCCTGCTCCTTGCCGGTCTTGGACCCCGCCTGGCGCTCCCGGGTCTGGTCTTCCGTCTTCTTCTCGGGCTTCTGGGCTTCCTTCTGCGGTTCCGGCGTCTCGGGCTCTTCGGTCACCTCCTTCTCGCGAGGCCGCTCCTGCGGCTCCGGTTCGGGTTTGGGCTCCGGTTTCTCGGGCTCCGGACGGACTTCCTTCTCCGGCGGTTTCTCCTGCGGATCGCGGGGCTTTTTCTCCGGCTCGGGAGCCGCCCGCTTCACGCTCCTGGCCGCGGTCTTCACCGTCGGCTTCTCGGGCTCGGGCGGTTTCGGCTCCGGCTCGGGGACGGATTGCGTCTCGGGCGGAGCGGGCTCCGGCTCCGGTTCGGGCTTGGGCTGCGGTTCCGGCTTTCGGGGCTCCGGGGGCTTATCCGGTTCGGATTCGGCCTGCTTTTTCGGCTGGGGCGCGGGCTTGGCGGAGGCAGCGGCCTTGTACATGGCCATCTTCATGGGCACGGACTCGCCGCCTTCTCCGCCGCCGCCGGCTTCCGGGGTTTGAAAAAACAGGACCATGGCCAGCAGGGCCACGGCAAGGCCCGTGGCCACGCCGAAGCCGGTGGCCTCGCAGCGTCGACACCTCATCCGTTCCCGGCCTGCCGAGCCTGAATGGAGAGCCGGTTCAGGCCGCGGGCCTTGAGCGCATCCATCACGCTGACGAAGCGCCCGAAGGCCACGCCCTTATCCACCCGCAGCACCACGGGATCCTCGGGCTTCAGGCCGTCCAGACGCTTCTCCAGCGCTTCGAGGCCGATGGCCTCACCGTTGAAGTGGAACCGGCCCTGGCTATCGATGGTGATTCGCGCCGGAGGCTCCTCGGAGGTTTCCTTCGCCGATTCCGCCTCGGGCAGAGTCACGTCGATCTTGCCCTGGGCGATGAAGGTGGCGGTGGTGAGCACGATGGCCAGCAGCACCAGCATGATGTCGATGAAGGGGATGACGTTGATGTCGTCGAACCGCTTCATGACTCATGCACCCGCTTCCATTCCGCCACCAGCACATCCACCTTCCGCATCAGCGCGTTGTAGAACAGGATGCTCGGGATCGCCACCAGCAGACCCATGGCCGTGGCCTTCAGCGCCAGCGCCAGCCCCGTCATGATCGCCTGGGTCTCGATGTCGCCCCCCTGCCCCAGGTCGTAGAAGGTGATCATGATCCCCAGCACCGTCCCCAGAAGCCCCACATAGGGCGCGTTGGCCCCCACGCTGGATATGATCGTCAGGTTGCGGGTCAGCGCGGTGTGGAAGGTCTCCAGGTGGCCGAACCGCTCCACCGCCACCTGCCGGTAGTACAGCCAGCGCTCCACCGCAAACGCCACCGCCACGAACAGCATGAAGCCCAGCAGCCCGATGACCCCGTAGTCCAGATATTCCTTCAGCAGTTCCATCGCTCAGAGCGCTCCAGTCCGTCGCCTGCCCGGATCCGAATAGGCGTTTATTTGGGTACGGTTAGTCCGCTCAATAGTAATCGATTCTTGTTATCATTTCCAGCCGAGGCGTAACCGGACCGCCCACCTCCCCTCACACCGATTCGTTCTTCACGCAGGTCTCCTTCCCCTGCCGAAACCCGGCGAGCGGCCAGGGAACGGGCAGGATCAGCCCGACGGTCTTGAGGTCCCGGAACGGGCCGGAGCAGGACGTTCCCACGCCGACATCTCAGGAGCGGCTCCGACAGACCGCCAAGGAACGGGACAAGGGGGTTGGAGGCGGGGTGTTGCGGCAGAATGTGTTTTTTTTGAAAATAATAATCCTTATCATTATGCTTCGCATTTTAAAACTGCCCGTGCCCACTCGGGCGATTACATGTCCCCATACCCCAAACGGAGGAAGACATGCCGGACAAATCGACGCCGCTGGGTCGAAAGGTCTGCACTCCGACCCGGCCGATTCAAGGACCGGCCAAGCTCGCCCTCGGCTCCGCCCTCGCGGCGCTGGCGGTTCCGGGCGTCGTCCATGCGCAATCCGGAATGGACGGCGAAGAGCTGGAGCCGATCACCGTCTCCACCACCCGCACAAGCCAGGGGCGGCCCCTTTCCGCCATTCCGGGCTCGGTGACGGTGATCGGTGAGGAGCAGATCGAGGAGCAGACCCGGTTCACGCAGGACATGGGGGAGATCCTGTCCAACCTAGTGCCCGGACTGGGTCAATCCTCGGAGAACCTGACCAACTTATCGCAGCACGTCCGGGGCCGCGACTTCCTGGTGATGATCGACGGCGTGCCGCAAAATGCCACCCTGCGTCCGACCTCCAAATTCCTGCGCTCCATTGCGCCGGAAGCCGTTGCAAAGGTGGAAGTGATCCGGGGCGCGGTAGCCACGTACGGCTTCGGCGCCACCGGCGGCATCATCAACTTCATCACCAAAAGCGGCGAGGGCGTGGAAGGTACCGCCTTCCAGAGCACGGTGGGCGTTACCGGACAGACCGACGACAGCGACAGCCTCGGAAGCCGGGTCTACCAGGGCGTTCGGGGCGGAAGCGGCGCCTTCGATTACAGCGTCAACCTCAGCGCCAAGGAGACCGGTACCTGGTACGACGGCGAAGGCGATGTGGTGCCCCCGGATGGGTTCTCCCAGGGTGGCGGACTCTCCGATTCCGTGGAGTACAACGCCCAGACCAAGCTCGGCTACCAGATCGGCCCCGACCAGCGTATCCGCTTCACCGCGAACTACTACGAACGGACCCAGGACGCCGACCACACGGCCGACCGATCCACGGGGGACACCCAGACCGACACCAAGACCGTCGCTGTGAAGGGGGATCCTGAAGGGAAAGATCCAGGCACGGAAAATCTGAACGTCAGCCTGGACTACACCCACGCCGACTTCCTGGGCGGGACGCTGTCGTCGCAGCTCTACTATCAGGATTACGAGACGTTTTTCTCCTATTTCAGTGGCTACGATACGGGCGGAGGACAATCCAAGCTGTTGACAGAGCATACCGGCTTCCGTCTGGCCCACGACCGGCCCATCGGCTTCCTCAACGCCGTCTACGGCATCGACCTGGGCCAGGAGAAGACTTCCCAGCCCCTTATCGACGGCCGTACCAACGTCCCCGAAATGGAGCAGGTCAGCTATTCGCCGTTCCTCCAGTTGGAGGCCCCGTTGGGCCGGGACTGGCTGGTGCGCGGCGGCGTCCGCTATGAAAATTTCCAGGTGGATGTACCCACCTTCCAGCGGGAAACGGTCAACAATCCCGGCACCATCGAAGGCGGGACCCTCGATTACAGTGAAACGGTATTCAACCTCGGAGCCGTGCATTACCTGACCCGCAGCCAGGAGCTATTCGCCAGCTTCAGCCAGGGCTACTCCGTGGCCGACATCGGACGGGTCCTGCGGACGAAGAGCGCGGACGGCGAGGACACCTCCGCCGAGGCCCTCGACCCCGAAGCGCAAATCGTGAACAACTACGAGCTCGGTTGGCGGGGTCGTTTCGACCATTGGCGCGCCACCGCGACCGCCTTCGTCAGCACCTCCGACCTGGGCACCACCTTTGAAGGCGCCGACCTTGAGCTGGAACGCAAAAAAGAGCGTATCTACGGCGTGGAGCTGACCGGCGACGTCCAGGCCACCCGGGCGCTGCGGCTCGGCGGCACGGCCACTTGGCAGGAAGGCCGCACGGAGGACGGTAGCAGCAACGACAGCGACCTGGACGCCTACCTCTCGGGCATCCGGATCTCCCCGCCCGAGCTTACCGCCTACGCCGAGTACGCGCCCTCCGAGCGCTGGTCCGCTCGCCTGCAGGCCAAGCACCTGTTCGACCGGGACCGTTTCGATGGATCGGAGTGGGCTTATGGGGAAGGAGAATTCAACGGGTTCACCCTCCTTCATGCCAGCGGGCAGGCCCAGGTGGGACCCGGCAGATTGAGCCTGGGAATCCGCAACCTGCTGGACAAGCAGTACATCACTCCGCTGGGACAGGTATATAACCTCGATATGCCGGGTCGAACCGCGGTGATCGCCGGACGAGGCCGCTCCTACTCCCTGGAATACACCATGACCTACTGACCGGGAGCACGCCGACCTCTGCAAGTTCGGGCAATGCGATGGGAGGGACCGCTACGTCGGTCCCTCTTTTGTCGTCCATGGAAAGGGAAGGACATGCGCCGCACACTGATGAGCGTTCACCGCTGGACCGGCCTGATCCTGGGGCTCTTCCTGGCGGTGGAGGGGCTGCTCGGAGCCTGGCTGGTGATCGCCGAGCCCCTGGATGAATGGCTCCACCCGGAGATCCTCCAGTCCCAGCCGCAAGCGGGATCCGAACCGGTGGGCCTGGCCGCCGCCTACGACGCGGTGTCGGAAGCCCACCCGGACCGCCCCATCTGGCTGCTGATGCAGCCCGACGAGCCCACGGGCGTCTACAAGGCGGTTCTGGAGGGCCATCACGGACCGCGGGTCTACGTGGATGCGTATACCGGAGCGGTGCTCGGCGAGCGGGCGGCCTTCTCCACGCTGGAGACCCCGATCCGGGTGATCCACACCGGCGAGTTCGGCGGCGCCTGGCTGGAAACGGGCATGGGCATTCTGGCCATCGCAATGCTGGGCCTGGCGATTACCGGAATCGTGGTCTGGTGGCCGGGCTGGAAGTGGCTACGCACCGGGCTCGGGCTCTCCACGGCCTCCCTCGCCGACCTCTCGCGGGACGGCCACCGCTGGGCGGGCCTCATCGGCCTGCCCTTCCTGGCCATCATCGCCGCCAGCGGCATCTACCTGATCTTCCACCACGCGGTTCAGGACACCGTCCACGCGGTCACGGGAGAAGAAACGCACTTCCCGCCGCCGATCGAGCTGGCGGAGGAAGCCGGCCCCATGCCGCCGGACCACGTCCGGGCCATGGTGGCCTCGGCCCGTGAGGCGGTTCCGGAGGCCCGCATCACCCTCCTCGGCTTCCCCACGGAGGCCGGAAGAGCCGTCCAGGCGCGCATGCGCTACCCGGGCGAATGGCATCCCATCGGCAACAGCCGCATCCTGCTCCATCCCGACAGCGGCGCGCTCCTCGCCGCCTATGACTTCCAGGAGGCCGGTCCCGGCGACTACGCCATGGACCACCTCTATCCCCTCCATATCGGCACCTACGGGGGAACAGCGGCGCGCACGGCCCATTTCGTGGCGGGGCTGCTGCCGACCCTGTTCCTCCTCACCGGCACCTACATCTGGTGGCGGCGCCGGAAGCTCCGCCGGAAACGGGCACGCCCGCGGGGCGGTGGCGCCCGCGCAGGCAGCCGGTGATCCGGGGATAGCCGGTCCTGGGGCGTGCTCCTCCATGCAGGGCTCGGAACGTCGATACCGTCTTGTTACCCGGGGCCGGGCCTCCGGTAGGCCGAAAACCTTCCGGAAGCCGCAACGGGGCTTGACCGAAGGCATCCGAGCCCTTACTCTAAAAATGAAAATAATTCTCATTCAGTTACGGGAGGGATCCATGCCGCCTGCTACCACCGCATTGCGGCAAAGCCTAGCCCCCGGAACGGACACGCTGGAGAACAGCCTGCGGTTTCTCGTGGCCCGCTATGCCCGTAGCCCGGATACGGAGGTAGCGCGCGCCGTGATCAACCAGCTCACCCTGCTCCTGCGTCAGCCCCGGGTCCTGGAGCAGCCCGACTACCGCACCTACCTCCGTCGTCAGCTGGCCCACTGGACCGGCCTGATCGGTACGGAGCTGACCACGGTACCCGGAACCGCCCACTGGACGCTCCGGAATCCGCAATAAGGAGGGAGGCCCATGCAAAGCAAGGACCCCGTTTCCATTCTTATGGGCCGCGGCTCGGCACCGGTACCGCCCTCCACCCGGACCAAGGAACCGGCCGCCAGGGCATCCAACCAGATCTCCGGAGAAGAGATGGTGTCTTTCCGCGCCCCCGACCAGCCCGCGGGCAAGGCCCGGCGCAAGCTGTGGAACCTGCCGCACCGTTTCCATTGCGCCCTGATCGGCACCTGCCTGGACGTCGAGGACCTGCGCTCGTTGGCCAGCCGCTTCTGGATGGAGGACCTGCGGGACGAAACCGACTACACGGTGCATACCCGCTTCGTGACCCTGGCCGGCGAGAAGAGTCCGGTCAGCCAGCGCCTCCAGGGACTCATGGACCGGAAGTTCCGGGGCGCCTTGCGCCGCTTCAACGCGCTCCAGGACGAAAACAGCCTCCGCGAGCAATGGAACGAGGAGTGGCAGGAGGGCCGCATCGCCGGTGCCTTCTGGGCCCTCGCCACGCATCCCGCCACCACCCGGAAACTGGCCGACGAGATATACGGCGAGGTCCACATGCTGAGTCACCAGGTGGGCGCGGGAAACCGGGCCGACCGTCGCCGGCTCGCGGAGCTGGAGGATTCCTGCGAGCGCCTAACCGAGCGCCTGCAGGGAGCCATGAGCCAGGCCAACCGCCACCACCGGGAAAAGCAGGAAGCCCTGGAGGAGGTGCAGAGCTGGCGTGAACGGGCCCGGAATGCCGAAGGCCGGGTGGAATCCCTGGAGGAACGCCTTCGGGCCTGGGAGGAGGGCACGGAAGTCCGCAAGCTCCACCAGAAGATCCAGCGCCTGGAGCGCCAGCTCCACCACCAGGCGGGCAAGGCGGAACGAGCCGAGCGGCTGCTGGCGGAGCGCTCGGAACCGGAGCCGCGCTCGAAGGCGGATACGGGGACTTGCGCGGCGGCGCACGGAGAGACGGGCGGTCCCTGCGCGGCCCGGGAATGGACCGACCTGGAGGGGCGCTGCGTGCTTTGCGTGGGCGGCCGCAGCGGTCTCGCCCACCGCTATCGCCAGCTGGTGGAGCGCTACAACGGCAGCTTCCTGCACCACGACGGCGGCCTGGAGGACAGCAGTCAGCGGCTCCAACAGCTCCTAAACCGCGCCGACCAGGTGGTCTGTCCCCTGGATTGCGTGAGCCATGAGGCCACCAGCCGCATCAAGGACCATTGCAAGCAGCAGGGCGTCCCCTGCCTGCTTCTGGAAAGCTCCGGAATAACCGCATTCGCCCGAGCGCTGCCCAGGCTCGCCGACCACGCCAGCCAGCCCGGGAAATGAGAATGATTGGATTTTCTCCGGAATTTTAAAAAAGCCGCCTATTTAAATCATTTTTCTTACAGTATATCCTCCGGGAGTGGTGACGGGAGGCCGCATGCGCGCGGGTTTCCGCACCCTCCGAATCAGATCCTTACGAATGAAAACTATTATTGGGAGACTGGCATGAAGGGCGACGCCAAGGTCATCGAATATCTCAACAAGGTGCTCACGAACGAGCTTACCGCCATCAACCAGTACTTCATGCATTACAAGATGTGCGAGGACTGGGGTCTGAAAAAGCTGGCGTCGAAGAGCCGTACGGAAAGCATCGAGGAGATGCAGCACGCCGAGAACCTCATGGAGCGCATCCTGTTCCTCGAGGGGCTGCCCAACCTCCAGGACATCGGCAAGCTGCGCGTGGGCGAGGACGTCCAGGAACAGCTGCGCAACGACCTGGCCCTGGAGCAGGACGCCATTCCGCTGCTGCGCGAGGCCATCGTCTACTGCCGGGACAATCGGGACGACGTATCCAAGGAGCTCTTCCAGCGCATCCTCGATGACGAGGAGGAGCACGTGGACTTCCTGGAAACCCAGCTGGAGCTCATCGACAAGGTGGGGCTGCAGAACTACCTGCAGAATCAGATGGAAGACGCCGAATAGCAGGCAGGGGCCCCGCCCCTGGCTCGCTCCGCACGCTGGAGCCGGGACTTGGCCGGCTCCTTCGCGGCGCTCTTCTTCCCTACCGTCCGCTCCCCCCGCCGAAGTCCGTCGTTGCTGAACTCCCCCCCCCCTCCGCGGTCGCAGAGGGAGGTGGTTTCATCCCCTTCCGCATTCCCCACCGGCTGAATCATGGCCGAAGGCTGCGTTACCCTGCTGCCGCTCGCTTTCCACTTTTGGCCTATCGCCAAAGAAGGCATAGTTTAATCCCATTAGGTTCCTCACCCTGTGGGGGTGTCATGCCCGTCGTCTCTTTAAATATTCATAGCCCTTTTCCTCACCGGGAATCGCGCTTTCAAGGCCTCCACAGTTTGAGCAGTTTTCCATGAAAGAACGGCCTCCGTCCTTCTTCTTGGCTGCCCTTTTCGTATCGCTCCCCATAGCGGCGAGCCTGCTCGGCATCTTCTTCCTGTATCTGACGGCCCTGGACCAAGCCCAGGAAGATTTACGGAACAACCTTCAGAATCAGGTCCAGTTGATCCAGCGCCTCAGCGAAGGGTCCGCCGAAGGCCATCCCTCCTCCGCCTTCCCGCTCCAGCAGGGCGATCGCGCCGGTTCCCTGGCAGCCATGGAGGCCCTGCGCCGCAACGGGAATCTCGGCAAGGGCCGGGAGATCATCCTGGGCCGGGACGAAGGCGGTCAGATGCTCATCACTTTCCGCCAGCGGGCTGCCGAGCCGGAAAAGCCCGTATTCACCTCCCCCGCCCAGGGCTGGGCCAAGCCCATGGCCCGCGCATTGGCCGGGGAATCGGGAGTCGTCCGGGGCCGGGATTACCGGGGCAAGCGGGTGATCACCGCCTACCAGCCGCTGCCCGGCGATTCCGGGGCGGTCATGGCCACACAAAACCTGGAAAGCATCCAGGACCCCTTCGAGCGGGCACTCTGGATCACGGGCCTGTGCGGATGGCTGCTGGGCATTCTGGGCGCAAGCATCTACAACCACACCGTCACCCCACTCTGGGAGGAGCTGCAATCCCGGGAGCGCTCCCTGCGGGTGCTGCTCGGCAATCTGCCGGGCATGGTGTTCCGGAGCCGGAACGACCCCGACTGGTCCATGGAGTTCGTCAGCCCCGGTTTCTCCGAGATTACCGGCTATGATCCCGCCGAGCTTGAGCGGCTTTTCGGCAGCAACTACAGCCTGCTCATTCATCCGGAGGACCAGGGGCTGGTCTGGACCCGGGTCCAGGAGGCCGTGGCCAACGATCACCCCTACGAGATCACCTACCGGATCCGCGATGCCGAGAGCCGCGTGCGCTGGGTCTGGGAACGGGGGCGACCGGTCACCCACCCGGGCCAGCTCCAGCCCCACCTGGAAGGCTTCATTACCGACGTCACCGAAGCGCGCGAAACAGCGGAGACCCGGGACCGGCTGTCGGCCGTTCTGGAGGCCTCCCCGGACTTCGTCTGCATGACGGACCCGGACCGCCGGACCTTCTATCTGAACCCCACGGGCCGCCGCCTGCTCGAGTACGATGAGCAGGCGGACCTGAGCACCCTCACGGTGGAGGACTTCCTGCCCGCCCGGCTACGCGCCTGGACGGTGGAAGAGATCCTGCCCCTGGCCCGCAAGCACGGGGTCTGGCAAGGCGAGCATATCCTGCGGGCCAAGGACGGAGCGGAGATCCCGGTGAGCGGCGTGATCGTAGCGCATACCGGAAGCTCCGGCCAGGTGACCTTCTATTCCGTGGTCTTCCGGGACATCCGCCACCTCAAGGAAGCCCAGGAGCGCTTGGCCCGGGAACGGGACTTCATCCACGCCATGGTGGAGAACATGCCCGGCCTCTTCGGGGTGGCCACTCCCGAAGGGGGACTGGTGCGCTGGAACCGCAATCTGGAACGGCTCACCGGGCGGCCTCCGGAGGTCCTGGCCAGCTCCGGAGCCGTGGACCTGTTCCCGGACGACCAGCGGGCTCGCCTCCAGGACACCCTCCGCGAAACCCTGGAGCAAGGCGAAGGCAAGGTGGAGCTCGACCTGCTCAGCGCGGCGGGTGAGCGCGTGCCTTTCGACCTGGAATGCCACCTGGTGACCATCGCCGGCGAGCGCTATCTGGTGGGCTTCGGCTACGACCTCTCCAAGCGCAAGGAAGCGGAAGAGCTCGCCCGCCGTCACCTGAGCGAGCTCGCCCACGCCTCGCGGCTCAGCACCGCGGGGGAGATGGCCACCCAGCTCGCCCACGAGCTCAACCAGCCTCTGGCGGCCATAAGCGCCAGCAGCAAGGCCTGCCTGAATTTCTTCGAACGGCCGGAGCCGGACTATCGGAAAGTGCGCGGCATTCTCGAGGAGATGCAGAAGCAGTCGCAGCGGGCGGGCAAGATCATCAACCAGCTGCGCTCCCTGGTAAGCCGGGACCATTCCCGCTGGGAGCAGCTCGACCTGAACGCCCTGCTGGATAACGTCCTATACATCGTGGAGGGCGAAACCACCGCGAAAGGCGCGGAGCTTCGGTCCGTGCTGAGCGCGGAGCTCGCCCCCATTTACGGGGACGCCACCCTGGTGGAGCAGGTGGTGCTCAATCTGATCCGGAACGCCGCCGATGCCGTCGCCGAGCACGGTACGGTGGAGGGAAGGGGCCGCATCCGCGTAACCACGGACGCGCTGGATGCCGAATGCGCCCTGGTCTCGGTGGAGGACAACGGTCCGGGCCTATCCGAGGCCCAGTTGGAGCAGGTCTTCGAGCCCTACTTCACCTCCAAGCGGCATGGCATGGGCCTCGGGCTGCGCATTAGCCAGTCCATCGTGGAGGCCCACGGCGGCCGGCTCTGGGCGGAGCCCAATGCCGGGCCCGGCGTGACCTTCCGGTTCACCCTACCCTTTTCCGGCGTTTGGCAAGCAGGGCCGGATCCGCTCCCTGAATAAGGGCGCCACGACGGCCCCAGGTCCCTCCTACGCCCCATCCGAAGGGCCTGCCTACAGCGCGCTGAGCCGGAAAACGCGCTCGTGGAGGGCGGTGAGCCCCTGCTCCCGGAACCGCGGGCTCTCGTCCAGCACATCCCAATCGCGCAAGCACTCCACCCGATAGCCGTTGCCGAAGAGGCTTTCCACCTCCTCGGGCCCCACGGAGAACGGCGGTCCGGCCATCTCCTGCTGGGGATAGTCCAGGGTCACGCACAGTACGGGCGGCCTGGCGGGGAGCAGCGACTCCATATGCCCGGCGTAGCGGATCCGCATCTCCGGCGGCAGGGCGATGAGGGAGCCGCGGTCGAACACCCCATCCACCGGCCCCAGGGTATGCGCATCCAGATCGAACAGATCGCCGCACAGGAGGGTGATGCCTTCGGCGGCGAATTGGCTGAAGGCCCCGGCATCCTCCACCTGCGGCTCCATGCCGTTCTCGCTGAAGAATTCCCGGCAGGCCACCTCGCTCAGCTCCACGCCCACCACGGCATGGCCGCACTCCCGGGCCAGCCAAGCCATGTCCAGGCTCTTTCCACACAGCGGCACGAAAACCCGGCCCCGCGAGGGCACCGGCATCCCCGGCCAGAAATCCAGCAGGTGCGGATTCACCGTCTCCAGATGCCAGCCCAGCTTGTTGTTGCGCCAGCGGTCCAGCCAGAATTCGCGGTCCATGCACACCCCTCGGTTCGCGACATCAGGTGCGCCGAGCGCACCGGATTCATCCTCTTCATACTGCTCAGCGCACGCAAGCCCGGCAAGCGGAATCCGGCCCGCCAGCCGCGCCGGACAACCGGGAGGGCTAGGGGCGCTTTTCGGCCGCCCATGCGCTCCATGGCGGGCACCCTGGGGCCGGCCGGAAAGGGGCGCCGTCCCGGCTACTCGGACAGGGCCGGGCGCCTTTCCAGCTCCGGGCCGGGGCGGGAAGCCGCTCCCGACCCCAGATGCTCGCGGCTGTGGGCGGCGCGCTCCCTTGCCGGCACACCGGCACGTAATTTTTCCACCCGCTTCAGGGGCGCCAACAGCCCCTGACCGTTGGCCACCTGTATGGCCAGCCCCGGACGGGCGTTGAGCTCGAGCAGCATGGGACCGTGGTGGCGATCCAGCACAAGGTCCACGCCCAGAAACCCCAGGCCCGTGAAGTCGTAGCAGCCCGCCGCCAGGCGCAGCAGGGTTTCCCAGTAGGGCACCTTCAGGTCCGCCAGCGTTCGGCCGGTATCCGGATGATCGCCCCGCGGCCGGCCGAACTGGATGCCGCGGATCGCCCGCCCGCTCGCCATATCCAGCCCCACGCCCACGGCGCCCTGGTGCAGATTGGCCTTGCCGTCCGAGGCGGCCGTGGGCAGACGCATCATGGCCATGACCGGATAGCCGCGGAAAACCACCACCCGGATATCCGGGACCCCTTCGTGGGTGAAATCCGCGAATCCGTGATAGAAGGCGATCATGCGCTCTATGACCGCCACGTCCGGCGCACCGCCCAGGCTATACAGACCGGACAGGATATTGGAGAGATGGCGCTGGAGGTCATTCCCGCTAACCGGGGCGCCGTTGGGCTTCACGTGGCGCCCGGCTTCCTGCCGTTCGAGGACCAGCAGCCCCTTCCCGCCGCTCCCTTTGGCGGGCTTGATCACGACCCCCTCTTCTTTTCCTATCCGTTCGGGCGCCTGCTTGACCTCGAACTGCGAGCGAATGGTCGTGATCAGCTCGGGGGTGGTGACCCCCTGCTCCTGGGCCAGCAGCTTGGTCCGGAGCTTGTCGTCCACCAGCGGAAACAGGCGGCGATCGTTATACCGGCCCACATACTGGATGTTGCGGCGGTTCATGCCCATGATCCCGCGCCTGCGCATCCGGCGAATACGGGATAGCACCTCAGTCCTGCTCCCGGGCCAGAGGCTCGAAGCGCCGAAGCTCCGAAAGCCGGTATCCGGTATAGCTTCCCAGCATCAGGATCAACGCCAGGAGGATCAGCTGGACCCCCAGGAAGTTGAAGCTCAGATGGCGCACCAGGGGCGCGGTCATGGCGAGGTAGGCGAGCACCGCGGTAAGCAGGCTGCCGCCGCCCTGGATAACCACCTCCCACGGCCCCTCCTCCTCCCAGAGGATCGACATCCGCTCGATGGTCCAGGCGAGGATGATAGTCGGGAAGAAGGTGATCACCAGGCCTTCCTGGAAGCCCAGCCGATAGGCCAGCACGGAATACGCGGAAATGATCAGGATCACCGTGATTATGACCGCCGACACCCGGGCCACCAGGAGCAGGTTCAGGTGGGACAGGTAATTGCGGATCAACAGGCCGGTGCCGACGATGAGCAGGAAGGCGATCAGGCCGGTTAGCAGGGTGGTCTGCATGAAGGCCAGGGCGAACAGAACCGGCATGAAGGTGCCCGAGGTCTTGATGCCAACCAGGATGCGCAGCAGCACGACCACCAGCGCGCCCACGGGAATCAGCAGGATATTCTTGAAAAGCGCCTGCTCCTCCAGCGGCAGCGAATGGATGGAGAAATCCAGGAGGCTCCCCCCGTTCAGCGCATTGCGCATGGCCGTGGAGGCCGGGATGTCGTGGCGCAGCATGGAGAAAAGCACCCGCGACCCCGTACCCCCTTCCACCTCCAGGAGCGGTATGTGCCCGGTGGACCAGAGCAGGAGGTTGTCCGGCCGTCCCGAACGCCCGCTCTCGGGGTTGAGAAGCAGTCTGCGCTGCCCATCCAGCACGTAGACCCACTTCTCGAGGGTCTGCCTCCGGCGTCCGTCCCGCAGGCGCAGCCCGTGCACCTCCCGGGCGCTAATCCCCGCCTGGTGTAACAGCCGCACCAACAGCGGCGCCGGCTCGAAGCGGTTCAGCAGCAATCGGACATTGCCGTCATCCGCGGGTGCGGAAAGGCGTTTCGTGATCTCGCGGGCCAGGCTGAAGGCATCCGCGGAGCGCCGGCGTGCCTGTTCCAGGATCTGCTCGGCGGCCGTGCCCAGCGGCCGCTCCCACACGGTGGTCCCGGGAGGCTGCGGCGGCGCCAGGAGGGGGGCGCTATTCTTCGGCGTCACCAGGAATTGGGCGGCATAATAGAGCTGCTGTTTCCCTTCCGCCCGGCGCTTGGCCCACTGTGCCCAGCGTCCCTTTTCCTTATCGAGGTAGCTGAGGCCGTACCCGGAAGAGGCGGTGCTCTCCGTGAGCAGGCTGAAACCGGCCGGCGTGGTGGGCAGGGCGAGCGAGACCTTCGCGGGGCCGCCTTCGGCGGTGAAGCTTACCACGGCCTCCACCTCCCAGACCTGGCGCTCCTGCCCGGGGGCGAGCGGAACGCCCATGGCCAGATGCCGATGCAGGGTCATGGCCAGGCCGATGAGCAGTAAAAGACCAACCAGGAAATAGAAGCCTTTTCGGGGCATTACGGCTCGGCCCTGGCGCCGCTGCCCCCTTCCCGAGGTTGGGAAGACTCGGAATATTCGGGACGCCCTTGGAGGTACTTTCGGCTCACGTCGATAACCGCGATGTCCATCATGAAGCGCCTGCCCAGAAGCAGGGGATAGGAAAGGTTCGTCCGGTTCTCAAGGGTGAACTGGGTCCGCTGGGTCACCGGCCCCACTTGCACGGGCAGGCGGATGACGGGGCGCGAGTCGGTTCCGGAGGCCTGGATGATCCGCACACGCCGGATTACCGGGGCCTCGATCAACCGTCCCCGGGCCCGTTCCGGGAATTCGTGCTCTTTCTCGCTCAAGGCGAGCCGGAACCGGACCCAGTCCTCGCCTTCCCGCTCGAACTCCTGGATCTCCTTGGCGGATAACGAGGAGGTTTCCGCCCCGGAATCGATGCGCGCCTGGAGCGCGAGCCCGAGCGTCGGAAAACCCGCCCATTCCTCGCGCCCGAAGGTGATGGATTGCTGGGGCAGCTTTTCGCTTTTGGACTCGACCTGCCGGGAGGTTCCCGGACCGGTCTCCCTTTTTGCGGCTTTCCCGATCGATTCCAGGTGCGTCAGTACCCGCCGCATCAGAACCGTCTGCCGGGACACGGAGCCGTCCAGCTTGGCGAGCCGGCTCCGGAGGTCCTCGGCCAGTCCCGCGGCCCGCTCGGACAACATTTTGCGGTTCTCCGCGATCTGCGCCCTTTCACGCTCTTGGGCCCGGAGGATGCGCTGTTCGAGGGCCGATATTCGTCGCTCGAATTGGGCCTGGCCCACGGGGGGATCGGGCGTTTCGCCGTTGGTGGCACACCCGGCAACCGCCACCAATCCCGTGATGGCGGCCACCAAGCCTCTACGGCGCGTGCTGTTCAAGGTGAAGCCCGGGCGCATCGAGGAAATTGCGGTCGAATGACGAAACATCCCTCAATGTTCCCCCTTGGCCGACCTGGGTTCATGGTTCGCGTATTTCCGACACCCCGAGGCCATCGCACGGCTGCGGCCCGGTCCACAGCCCGTTTCCGGGGAGAATATGCCCGCCGGCAAAGCCGGGCAGCTTGCATCCGTGGGACGGTGGCCAGCCAGGAGAAGGGATAGCCTTAAATCGGATCGGCGGCCCGGAAAAGGTGAGGCGGGTGTGGGGGCTTTTCGTCCTGCCTAGCGGGGCTTTGTCGACGAACCGTACCCCGCCCCCAAAAGGTAAACAACCACTTACATACAGCCCTTCCTTCGGGCTTACTCCGTGGCAAGTATTCCCCTTCAGCGTACGGTCCAGCCAAACCATCTCTGGGCACTAGGAGGCCCATACCCTCTCAGTTCAGGGCATCCCGGACCGACTGCGTCCAGGCAACCGCCTCGAGATAGGATTCCGCGAGGCGGTCCTGGGTAAGCCCGGTACGGGCAGTATCTCGCCATTCGCCCCGCTCGTAGGTCATGACGTCCGCCAGAACCCGGCCGACCGGTCCCTCGTGCCGCAGCAAGGCGGCCTCCACCTCGGCCGAAAGCGGCAGCTCGGCCACCACTTCGGCCATGGGGCGGTCGAAGAGGGCATCCAGGATCGAGACCAGACCCGTGGTGAAATGAATATCGGTTTTCGAGGCCCGCAGCTGTCCGGCCACGTTTTCGGCCATTCGGGCACGGATGAGACCGGTCATGGCGAGCTCCGAGGGTTTGCCGGGAACGCTGCCCATGGTCAGCCAGGCAGCCCAGGTACGTACCGGCTCGCGACCCAGATACACCAACGCCCGATGGACGGAATCGATACGCGAGCGGATGGGAAAGAATGCCGAGTTGATGAGACGCAGCAATCGGTAGGTCAGGTCCACGTCCTGGGAGATGAGGGTGGCGAGATCCTCGAGGTCGTTTTGCGGATCCTGCAGCTTACCGAGCAACCGGAGCGCGCTGAGGCGCCTAGACGACAGAGCGGATCCACTAACCCCCTGGGGCCGAGCGTAGAAATACCCCTGGAACCATTCGAATCCCAGCTCACGGCAGAGCATGTGCTCCTCGGGCGTTTCCACCTTTTCCGCCAGAAGCCCGACGGGGTGCCGCTGCAATTCCCGGACGCATTCCGTAAGCTCCGCCCGGTCATAGCTCTGGATATCGACTTTGACCATGTCGGCGTACCCCAACAGAGCCTGGTGCGGCCCGTTGAGCACGAAATCGTCCAGAGCCAGGGTGTAGCCGCTCTCCTTGAGCGCCCTCAAGGCATCCATAACCGCGGAATCGGGATCCACATCCTCGAGGACCTCCAGAACGAAACGGCCGGGATCCAATGCCGCGCCCTGGAAGGCGAGGAGAAAGGATCGGGGCAGGTTGATGAAGGCGCGGTATCCCTCTACGAGCGCCTCCAGCCGGCCGTTGGTGAGCAGCTCCAGAAGCACCGAGGAAGTGGCCCGCTCGGCCCATCCCCCATTCCCCTCAGCATCGGGCTCGCCGCCCCGGTAGAGCAGCTCGTATCCGACCACCGCATCGGATCGATCGAACACCGGCTGACGGGCCACCAACAACGGCGGGGCTTCGGTTTCATGAAGCGGTGCACCGTCCCCTTCAGGATGCGCCATGACGGATACTCTCTCGAAACCGGAAAGCGATTCTTCGGCCCCTCACCGGCATCGGCAGCCTACTCTTCCAGAGAAACGAGCTCATAGGTATCACCCCCCCGCTCCTTGGCGCGGAAAAGGGCCCGGTCCGCCTCCCGAAGCAAATCATCTACCGACCGGGGCCCACCCCTGTACACGCTGATCCCGATGCTGGCAGTTACGCGAACCATGTCTTCGCCCAACGTCACCTCCCTGGATACGGCCTCCAGGAAGCCCGTAGCGATCCGGGAAGCGGCCTCCCGCGGGGCATTATCCACCTGGAAAACCCCCACGAACTCATCGCCGCCCCACCGGCCAATAGTGTCCTCCTCGCGGCAGGCGCCCGATAATCGCTCCGCAAGGATTGCCAGCAGCCGGTCTCCCAGGCAGTGTCCCCAGTGATCGTTCAGCGCCTTGAACCGGTCGAGATCCAGAAAGCAGACCATCAACGAGTCGCCGTTACGCCGTATACGGGCGGTGGCATTGGCAAGCCGATCTTCCGTAAGCCCCCGGTTGGGGAGTCCCGTGAGCCGATCCCGGCAAGCCTGTCGCTCATAGGTCTCAAGCTTGTCCCGCCAGGCCGCCGCTGCTTCCACCATCATGGAGACCTCGATCCAGAGGACCACCCGGCCCCCACCGGCCAATAGGCGCTCCCGCTCCATCAGCCACTGCCCCCCTCCGAGGCGGGAGAACGAACCGGCGTCAAGCTCGGTAAGCCCGTCGGGTTCCGTCCCGGACGGTGGACAAACCCCGACCATTTCCCGGACATCCTCTGGCGTTCTCCCCAGCAAGGTCTTATTCTCGGCGGTCGAACTCGGGAGCAAAGCCTGGAATTCCCGATTGCACCAGCATAGCCGGTCATTCTCATCAAATACGGCCGCGGCCTCGGGCAGATTCGCCAGAGCTGCGAGCACCACGCCGGGCTCCCGATCTCCTGGCGCCCCACCGGGCAGTTCCGGGATCACCCTGCGTTTCCCCAGCCTGACCGGCGCGAATCAGTCAGTGGCTCCAACAATGGGACATACCCCCTATTTTTCCGGGCATCTCCGTTACCATGCCCGCTTTCCGGTACCGTTGCCTCCGGACTTCCGGCACATTCCGGCCAGGCATCCAGGAAGCCCCCATCTTCTACCAGAGGTTCGTTATTCGAGCGTTATCTTCCCCGTACTGTGGGAAAAGGCCCCCCGTGCAGCGCCCGCCGGAAGGCACCAAGGTATAAGGGGGCTTGGTTGACCACCCTGTCCGTCAGGCTGCTCGGCGCCCTGGAGCTTCATCTGGACAGTGAACGGCTCGCGCTTCCGTCCCGAGCCAAGGAGCGGGCCCTGCTTGCCTATCTGGCGGCCCACCCCCGAGAGCCCTGCTCCCGTTCGCACCTGGGAGACCTCTTCTGGCCGGATCACTCCGCCGCCAAGGCTCGGAACAATCTGCGTCAGGTCCTCCACAACCTCCGCAAGCTCCTGGCCACTCCGCCGCAACTGCCCGATCCCTTCCAAACGGACCGCTCGCGGGTGGCCTGGAGCCCCGACCTCCATGTGCAGACCGACCTGCAGCAGATTCTGGCCCTGCAGGGCCAAGGGGGATCGGGCGCTCTGTCGACCGATGAGGCCGAGCTGGCTCGGGCGGTCACTCGGTACCGGGGGGCTTTTCTCGCCGACCTGGACGCCCCTCCGGATCTGGAAGAATTCCAGGAATGGCTTTCCGCCACTCGGCGCCACTTCCATAATCTAGCGCTCCGGCTGCTTGATCGGCTTATCGACGTTCAGGAAGGGCATGGTGCTTTGCAGGCGGCGGTTGATTCCGCCCGCAGGCGGGTGGAGCTGGCCCCCGAAGAGGAATTGGGCCACCGCCGGCTGATGGGGCTCCTGGCCCAATGCGGCGACGTCAACGCCGCCCTCCGCCAGTACGAGGAATGCCGGCGGATTCTCGATGCCGAGCTGAGCACGGAGCCCGTAAAGGCCACTCGGGATCTGCGCGCCCGGATACTCGGCGGCCAGATCCCCAGCAGGTCAGGTCCGGACAGCCCGGCACAGGATTCCCACGGGCTGGCTCCCGAATGGCGGCAGGTCACGGTCGTTGCACTGTCCTGCGCCTGGCCGCCCGATTCCAGCGCGGAGGATTCCGCCCGGGCCTTTGACCGGATCCTGGGCGGAGCAAGCCATTTGCTCCGATACCGGAAGGGCCATGTCCTACGGCCCTATGGCCGCACGCTACTGGCCTACTTCGGCTACCCCGCGGCCCGTGAGCAGGGCTCCCTCGAGGCTGTCTCGGCGGCCCTCGATATCCTCCAGGACACCGAGCTGGCACCCCGGGTCCACATTGGCGTGCACACCGGGTCCCTGCTCACCGGGCAAGACCCGGACACACCGGACCCGGCGGGCACGATCACGGAACGGGCCCTGGCCCTTCGGGACCGGGCGGAAAGCGGCTGCATCGTTGCGAGCCCGGAGATCCTCCGGCTTCACCGGAGCTGTTTCCGGTTCGAGCCGCTGCCGGAGGATGGTTTCTGGCTAATCCCCGAGGCACCGCCGCACGTCAATCTGGGACCTACGGAGCCTTTTGTCGGCCGTCACCGCGAGCTGGAGCACCTGCGGACCATCGCCCGGGAAGTCAGGCAGCGAGGAACGCGGGCAGTGCTGGTGGAGGGCGAGCCGGGGATCGGGAAAAGCCGGCTGCTCCAGGAAACGGCATTCGAGCTGCGGAACCGGGAGAACTTCCTGGTCCGCGAAATGCAATGCCGGGAAACCATCCGCTCCGACCCATTCGGCCCGGTGGCCGGTCTCCTCCGGCAACTTGCCGGTCTTCACGACATCGCCACGGGGACCGAGGCCCGTAGGCGCCTCGCGGCTTATCTGGATACCCTGCCCGGATTAACCTCCGGGGCCTTCGCCCTCCTCGCCCGGCTGCTCGGGATGGAGGAAAGCGTCCCGCCCCGTCTGGAGCCGTGGCAGGAGCGTCAAAGCCTGCTTGAAATCTGTCTGGAGCTGATTGCTCAGAGGACAGCGAATCACCCGGTAACGATGATCCTGGAGGATTACCAATGGGCGGATTCGGGCACCCGGAGCCTGGTCCATCAAGTGGTCTCCTACCTTCAGGACCTTCCCGTGCTCATTCTGGTATCAGCCAGACCCGGTGCGGCTGCCGACCTCCCGGACGCCTTTCAGCGGCTTTCCCTGGGCCCGCTGGATGACCGGAGCAGTCGCCAGCTCCTGGCCGAAGATGGGGCAGCCCCCCTCCCCGATGAAGCGGACCGCATATTGCGGAAAGCGGAAGGCGTGCCCCTTTTCCTCAAAGAGCTCAGCAGGGCCGCGCAGGAGGAGGGGAAACCGGGAATCAGCACCCCCAGCACCTTTCAGGAGCTTCTGGAAGCACGGCTGGAGCGGGTGGGCCCGGCCAAGCGGATCGCCCAGCTGGCCTCCGTGCTCGACCGCGAGGTTTCGGAGGCATGGCTTGCCGCACTGACCACCCTGGATCCGGAGACCCTTTCGGGGCAGCTCGACCAGCTCCTGGAAGCGGAGCTGTTGGACCCGGTTTCGGTAAGCGGGCAGCCGGGCTACCGTTTCCGCCACGTGCTCTACCAGGAAGCCGCCTACCGCACCCTCCCAAAGGCCGACCGTCGGGAGATCCACCGGCGCATAGTGGAGATCTTTCAGACACAGCGTACGGAGGAAGCCGCCAGATGGCCCCAGGCCGTCGCGCATCACGCCGAAGCCGGCGGACTTCCGGAAACCGCGCTGACGAATCGCCTGCGGGCGGGGTTCGCCGCGCTGGAAAGCACTTCCAATCAGGAAGCCCGCACCCATTTCCGGGCGGCGAGCGCGCTCCTCGAGCACCTGCCCGAGGCGCCGCTGAAGAACGACGCCACCATTCAGACCCATCTTGGACTCGGGCTGACGGCGCTGACCCTCTCCGGCTACGGCTCCATCGAGGCCCGGCACGAATTCCGGGCCGCCCTGGCCCGGCTCCCCGACGGGGCGGACCATGACCGTACCCGGTTCCAGATCCTGTGGGGGCTCTGGCTCGGTGCCAGCTCCCATTCCGGATACCGGGAGGCCCGGGGAATCGCCGAGCAGCAGCTCACACTCGCGAACCGCATGGCGGACCCGGCCCTCCAGGCCGCCGCCAACCTGGCCCTGGGCAACACCGCCTGCATGACGGGCCGTCCGCTCCAGGCCCTCCCCCATCTGGAAACGGCCGTCCAGTGCTTCGGCAGCACCGAGCATGCCCTGCTGGTCCGGTCCTTCGGCGAGAACCCCTGCGTTTCCGCGTTCGCCTTCCGGGCCTGGGCGGAATCGTGGCAGGGCCGGACCACCCGGGCCGAGACCACCATGGCCGCCACGCTCGACCGGGCCCGCAGCCTGGACCATCCCCCCACCCTCGCCTTCGCGCTCACCTTCGCCGGTCTATTGGCCTTCTTTCACGGGACCCCGGAGGAGGCGGAGCCGAACATCGCCGAGCTTCGGGCTATCGCCCACCGCTACCACTTCCAGCTCTGGGAGGCCGCCGGGGAGGCCCTGCAAGGCTGGTTCGAGGCCACGCAGCACCAACAGCGCGGCATTACCCGCGTCGAGGCCAGCCTCGATCTGATGCGCAAGGCCATGCCGGGCACGGCCACGCCGTTCCTCGCGCTTCTGGTCAGCGCGCAGCTCCATTGCGACAGCCGGCAACGGACCCTGGAAACCGTGGGCAAGCTGGAAACCACCATGACTTCCATCGGGGATTTCTTCTATCTGCCGGAAGTGCTGCGTATCGGCGGGCGGCTTCGGGCGGGAAACGGGCGGGACCGCCTGGGGCGGGCCCTGCTGTGGCGTGCCTACAAGTGCGCGGAAAGCCGCGGAATGGGCCTATTCCAGCTTCGTGCCGCCGGGGACCTGGCTGACCTTGCGGATCACGAAGCCCAACAGGCTTTGGAAGCGGCCCTCGGTACAATCCCGGCGGGAGAAGACGGCCCGGATATCCGGCGGGCACGCCGCCATTGTGATCCATCCCTCAATGCCTGAGCCGGCGCCCGAATGGCCTGCATCCCGACGGTCGCCCGTAGGTAGGGTCGGCTATTCAATGGCGGCATTGAACCGCTTCCGATACTCCCCCGGCGTAAGTCCGACGATCCGTGTGAACACCTTTCGAAATGCCCCCGCATCCGCATACCCCACTTCCCAGGCAATTCGGTCAACGGGATAGCGGCCGAGCTCCAGCAGCTCCCGGGCCTTGCTGACCCGGAGGTGCTGGCCGTACTCGGTGGTGGTCATGCCGGTGGCCGCCTGGAAGCGACGCAGCAAGGTTCGCTCCTCCAGCCCGGCTTTTTCCGACAGCACGGCCAACGAGGTTTCCTTGGCGGCCGTGGCGTGTAACCAGTGCTGGACCTTGAGAATCGCCGCATCACCATGGGTCAGCACGGGAGAAAAGGTGCTGTAGTAGCGCTGCTCCCGTCCCGCGGGATCGATGAGTAGCATACGTGCGGTCTCGACCATGATGCGCGGGCCAAGATAGCGGTCGACCAATCTGAGGCCCAGGTCCGTCCAGGACATGGCCCCACCCGCGGTGAACAGGTCGCCCTCATCAATGATCAGGCGATCCGTGTCCAGGTTCACCTCGGGATAGCGCTTTCGGAAGGTCTCCGTATACCTCCAGTGGGTAGTGGCCGCCCTCCCCTTGAGCACGCCGGTCTCCGCCAGCGGGAAGGCACCCGCACACACGGAGCTCAGGATCACGCCGGCCCCGTGCTGCGCTTCCAGCCAATCCACCAGATGCCTGTCAATGGTTTCCGGCGCGGGTGTGGTAAGACTCGGCGGTAGGATAAGCACTGCCGGAGCGCTGTTCACGCCCGATGCGACGTCGACCACCCGCGCCGGGGCGGTGCCCCTGCCCGGCTGCCAGCGGGTTATCCGGAGCCGGGGCGTGTCCGCCTGCTGGGCTATGGCTATATCGTCAGCCACTTTGAACAAATCGGTAATGCCCAGTACCGCCGCTTCCTGCGCGCCGGGGTAGAGCACCAGCCCAATTTCCAGGGCATGGTCCGTCATTTGTCGATATCACCCTGTCATCTGTCGATCCTGCCACTTCGAATAGAGGCCCTACCTGCCGAAAATGCCGACATCATCCAAGCCAACAGCAGAAAGGAAGCTTCCATGGGCAAGCGCGCCACTCTCGTCGTCGACATTCAGAACGAATACTTCCCCGGGGGCAAGCTCCCCCTGCTGGGTATCGAGGCGGCGGCCGCCAACGCCGCCCGCGTGATCGAAGCCGCCCGCGACCGGGGCGAACGGCTGATCCACATCCACCACGAGATGCCGGACCCCGACGCGCCGATCTTCACGCCGGGAACAGCAGGTGTGGAGATCCACGAATCGGTACGGCCCAATGACGGGGAGCCGGTCATTCTCAAGAACCATCCAAACGCGTTTTTGAGCACGGACCTGAAAGAACGGTTGGATCAAGAAGCCATCGCGGAAGTGGTCGTGGTAGGCGCCATGAGCCATATGTGCGTGGAGGCGACGACCCGCGCCGCCAGCGACTTGGGATACCGGGGGACAGTAATTCACGACGCCTGCGCCACCATGGATCTGACATTCAATGGCGAGACCGCCCCGGCCTCCCACGTTCACGCCACGGCCATGGCCGCGCTGGCATTCGCCTATGCCTCCATCCAGAGCGTGGAGGAATTCCTCGCCTGACAACCGACTGGACATCCCTTGCGGTCCGTGTCCAGAGCCGGGACAATGGGAACGTTCTCTTTTCGTTTTCAAAGCGGGCCGTTGGGACCCTCCCCCATGGACCACGATCAAAACTTCAAGAACCTGATCCTCGACTACCCGGAGCAGGCCCTGGCCTTTTTCGCTCCGGAGGAGGCCGCGGGCCTGGATGCCGCGGCCCGCGTCCTGCCCATTCGCCAGGAGCAGATCAAGGACCGCCTGAGCGACCGCTTCCGGGCGCTCGACATCCCGCTGCTGGGGGAATGGCCGGACGGCCAGCGGGCCCTGTTGCTGTTCGTCATCGAGGAGGAGACCGATCCGCGGCGGTTCTCGCCGCACCGTCTGGCCCGCTACTGCCTGGATCTCGCCGAGCTGTTCGAGACGGACCGGGTCGTGCCCGTGGTGGTATTTTTGCATAAGGGGGCGCGGGCCGGGCCCCTCCGCCTCGGCGGGGACCGGCATACCTACCTGGATTTTCGCTACCTGGCCTGTCCCCTGGCCGAGCTCCCCTTCGAGCGGTTCCGTGCCAGCGACAACCTGGTGGCCCGGCTGAACCTGCCGAATATGGCCTATCCCGCCACCGCCAAGCTCACCGTCTACCACGCGGCCTTCCAAGGCCTGCTGCAGCTGGAGCCCGACCCCGACCGCCAGGCCAAGTATCTGGATTTCGTGGACCTGTATGCGGCACTTACCCCCGAAGAACTGGCAGAATACCGGCAGCACTATCCCGAGGAGGTGGAAGCCATGACCACGTTCGCCGAGCGGCATCGCAAGGAAGGCCTCGAACAGGGCCTCGAACAGGGCCTCGAGCAAGGCCTCGAACAGGGGATTGAACAAGGTATCGAGCAGGGCATGAAGAAGGGGGAGCGCGCCGTGCTACTGCGCCTCATCGAGCGCAAGTTCGGCCCGGAGGCGGCCGCCGCCCACCGGACCCGCATCGAGCACGCGGATCCCGACACGCTGCTCGCCTGGTCGGACAACCTCCTGACCGCGGAGTCCGTCGAGGAGGTCTTCCGGGAATAGTCGGGCGACAACATCTGCCAACCGGAAGGGCACCGAGTGGGCGACGTGCTCCCTCAGGTACCAAGCCCTTCAAGGGGGGCTGGGTTAGGTGGTTGCCACTGAGAAGACCGCCCCAAATTCCAGCGGATTTTCATTCAGGGAGCGCTGCTTGCGCTCCGTAGCTGACTGTCCAATCCAACGGCTTTCCGCCACGCACTTGGCGCTTAGAACCAGCCCCCCGACCAAAACCGGTCCACGCTACTGGGCCCGCGCCCGGCTCGCCGCTGCCAGCTCCCCGCCATGATTCGGTGCTTCGGCATGGGCCACACCCGCTGTCTCTTGGCCCTTGGACGAGCTCGCCGCCCGCGGCGGCTCCGGTCTTGCCGTCCCATGGTCTTCCGCAGCGGGGAAGAGCGCCAGCGGGTGACCGGCGGTGATGGCGACCCGGACGGGGTCCCCGGGCTCGAAGCGGGCTTCGTGGTTGGTGCGGATCTTCACCCGGGGGCCGCTCCGCAGGTCCACGCCGAACAGCCGGGTGCCGCCCTCGTAGCGGGCCCAGGCCACCACGCCGTTACCGTCCTCCGCCGCCTCCAGGCCCAGATCGTCGGGCCGCGCCAGCGCCTCGACGGCCCCTTCCCCGCCGTTTCCGGGCACCTGACCGAGCGCAGTGGCTACGAGGCCCTTACCGGCCTGGCCGGGCAGGAACGAGGCCTCGCCCAGGAACTCGGCCACGAAGCGCGTGGCGGGCGCCCGGAAGCACTCCTCGGGCAGGTCGAGCTGCTCCAGCTCGCCGTCCCGCATGATCCCCACCCGGTCGCCGATGGACAAAGCCTCGGCCTGGTCGTGGGTCACCCAGACGGCCGGGACCCCGGCCTCCTTGAGGGCGCTCCGGATCTCCCAGCGCAGGCTGTCCTTGAGGGAGGCGTCGAGGTTGGAAAGCGGCTCGTCGAGGAGGACGAGCTCCGGCTGGTGCGCCAGACAGCGCGCCAGGGCCACCCGCTGCTTCTGGCCGCCGGAGAGGTTCTCCGGGTAGGCGTCCCGGTGCGCGGCCAGACCGAGCCATTCCAGCCAATGCTCCACCGGGTCGGAGCGCTTGAGCCGGAACCCCACGTTCTGGGCCACGGTCAGGTGGGGGAACAGGGCGAAATCCTGGAACACCAGGCCGGTATTGCGCTGCTCCGGGGGCGTGAAGACCCCACCGCTCACCTCCCGACCGTTGATGCGCACCGTCCCCCCGCTCGGGTCCTCTAGGCCGGCCACCACGCGCAGGGTGGTGGTCTTGCCGCAGCCCGTGGGGCCCAGGAGGGTGACGATCTCTCCCGGGGCGGCGGTGAGGCTCAGGTTCCGGACCGCCACCGCGTCGCCGTAGGACACGTTGAGGTTGTGGATCTCCAGCATGCGAGTTTCCTTGTTCAGAGAAGGCCGGGCTGCCGCTTTTCACCCCGGAGCATCACCACCACGGCGGCTCCGGAGACGAGCACCAGCAGCAGGGCGGGCACCGCGCCGCGGCCGAAGTAGCCGGCCTCGTAGACCTGCCACAGGTGGGTGGCGAGGGTTTCGAAGCCGGTGGGCCGCAGCAGTAGCGTGGCGGGCAGCTCGCGCATGGCCTCCAGGAAGACCAGGGCGCCGGCGGCCAGCAGGCCCGGCAGGATCAGCGGCAGGGTGACGCGTCGGAAGGCCTCCCCCGGAGAAGCGCCCAGGAGCCGGGCGGCCCCCACCAAGCGGTTCTCCGAGCGCTCCAGGGGGGCCCGGATATTGCCCACCGCCAGGGGCAGAAACCGCACCACGTAGGCGAAAACCAGCAAGGCCAGGGACTGGTAGAGGAAGTCCACATACAGCCCCACCACCACCAGGGCCGTGCCCAGGACGATCCCGGGAACGCCAAATCCCAGATAGGCCGCCCGCTCCAGCATCCGGCCCAGCCGCCCGGTGGTGGCGGCATAGGCCACCGGCAGGGCCGCCGCCACCGCCGCCAGGGCCGCCAGCAGGGAGGCCGATGCCGAGTTGAACAGGATGCCGGGCTCGAAATCGCCCATGCCCTCCCGGGCCAGCCACAGGCCGAATACGCCCACCGGCATGCCGATGGCCGCCGCCAGCACCACCACCACACCGGTCAAGGAGGCCGCCTTGCCGCCCCGCCCGAGGCGGAGCAGCGGCGGCCGGCCGGGCGCCTCGCGCACCGCGCCCACCCGTGATTCCAGGAACAGCACCACCGCCACCAGCGCCAGCAGGGCGATGGACAGCAGGGCCGCCCGATCGAGCCCGAAGGCGTTGTACTCCACGTAGATCACCCGGGTGAAGGTGTCCACCCGCATGATGGCCGGCGTGCCGAAATCCGACAGGGTATACAGCGCCACCAGCAGCGCCCCCGCCGCCACGCTGTTCTTCACCCTGGGCAGCACCACCCGCAGCAGGGCCTCACGCAGCGGCATTCCCAGCGTCCGCGCCGCCTCCAGCGTGCTGGCGTCCAGATTGCGGAGGGCCGCCCGGGTGGCCAGCAGCACGAACGGAAAGGTATAGAGGGTCATGACCAGGGTGGCCCCGGCCAGGCCGTCCATGTTGGGCCAGGGCAGGCCCGTCAGCTCACTCAGCTCCCCGCCGCGGCCGAAGGCCGCGAAAAAGGCGAAGGCGCCCAGGTAGCTGGGAATGGCCAGCGGAGCGGCCAGCAGCCCGGTCCAGACACCGCGCCCTGGGAGGTCGGTATACGCCGTGAGGAAGGCCAGGGGCACGCCGAGCAGGACGGCGCCGATCACGGTGAGGCCGGTGAGCAGGAAGGAGTTAACGGCCACCTCCACCAGGCGGCCGCCCAGGGCCACGTCGGCGCCCACGCCCATGCCCAGCAGCACCGCCACCGGGGTCAGGGCGGCCGCCGCTACCAGGGCACTCAGCCCGATGATGATCGGTGCTCGCCTCACAGCACCCCCGCCCGGCGCATGAGCTCCAACGTGGGCTGCAGATTCCCCAGCCGGGTGAGATCCAGCTGCGGCGGATTGATGCGCTCCAGGGCAGGTACGCCTTCCGGCGTGGGCACGCCTGGCACCAACGGGATCTCATAGCCCTCCCGGGCCAGGTAGGACTGCACCTCGCGGGACTGCAAGTAGCGCACGAAATTCACCGCTGTCTGTCCGGGGCTCAGCAAGGCGACCCCGGAGGTGTTGATCAGGCTGCCCGCGTCCCCGCGGGTATAGGCCAGGGCGAGGTTCATGTCCGGCTTACCGGCCTTGAGTCGCAGGGTGTAGTAATGGTTGGCGAGGCTCAGGTCCACCTCCCCTTGCGCTGCCGCCATGACCGCGCCCAGCTCCCCGGCGTACTCCCGGGCCTTGGGCTTCATGGCCCGCAGCCATTCCAGCGTGGCCTGGTCGCCCTCCAGGATCCGCATGGCGGTCACGAAGGACTGGAACGCACCGTAGGCCGGTGCCCACCCCACCCGGAAGTTCCGCTCGGGGAGGGCCATGATGTCCTCGGGAATGTCCGCAGGAGTCAGGCGCTCGGTGTTGTAGGCCACGGTCCGGACCCGCCCCGTCACCGGGGCCAGGGACTCGAACCGGAACGGCTTCATCACCCGGTTGCGGAGGTCGGACGGGATCTCCCGGGCCAGGCCCTGGTCGATCACCCGCCCTAGCGAGCTGGCGTCGATGGACCAGAACAGGTCCGCCCGGGCCCCGCCGCGCTTGCCCTCCTCCACCAGGGTATTGGCCAGGGCCGAGGACGGCCCCCGCCGCACCTCGAGGTTGAGGTCGGGATTTCGCTTGCGGATGGCCTCGACGACGTCGGAATAGAGCCCCCCCTCGCCGCGGCCCAGATAGACGGTCAGGTCACCGGCCAGCTCGGGCAGCTTCTCCACGGAAAGAGCCGGCGGCGCATCCGCCCCGCCCTCGCCGGAACAGCCCGTGAGGATGCCCGAGGTGCCGAGCACGCCGAGGGCCGATGCGCCTTGCAGGAAGGCTCGACGGTCCATGCTAGAAAACCTCGCTGTCGCCCTGATCGGCCTGCTTCAGGATTTCCTCGGACTTCATGAGGGCCTGCTTCATCGACTCCACCTTGCTCCGCACCCGGTCCACGGGCGCGCCTTCGTTGATCAAGCCCGGCAGCTCGGCATTGAAGGCCTCCTCGAGCTGGACGACGAGCTCCGGATCCTGCTCGATCAATCCGCCCTCGAGCCCTTCGAACTCATTGAAGTAGGCGTCGCGGATCAGGGCCTTGGCCTCCCGCTTGTTGCCCTCGGCATAGTCCGACACCGCGTGGTCCAGGTGCTCCCGGATGCGGTCAAAGGAGGCTGCCGGACCATGGGCCTCGGACTCCTCGCGGCCGTGGTCCGAGTGCATGTCCGTCCCGTCCTTAAGGTTGGCCCGCAGCTTGATGCCGCCCAGTCCCTGGTTGAGGGCAGCCGTCACCCGCGCCGCCTGCTTGCGCACCGCCTCGGGGCCCTCGTCTTTCTTGACGGCCTGGCGGAGACCGCTAATGGCCTGCCAGATGGGCGGATACAGGGGGGTCGCCACCTCTTCGACCGCCGCATGATACTTCACGGATTTCCAGGCATCCACAAAGCCCTCGACCTTATCGGAGACGTCCTGCCCCTCGGCGTAGGTCGCGGCAAGCGCTTCCAGCTGCCCGGTCAGCTTGCGGACCCCCGCTTCGTAATCGTCAATATGCTCCCGGAACTCCTCGACGTGCTCGCCCTTTTCTCCGTGGCCGAAGGCCAGGGAGGGCACCAGCAGGGCGCCTGTCAGCAGGGCGCCCACCAGTAACGGAAAACCACCGGTCTTTTTCGTCATGCCTGAACCTCGTGGAATGCAGCGGTACATTTTCGGAAACAAAACTCATTTTCACTATATTGTAAACCTTAACCGGAGGAAGGTCTTGCATCAGACCCCTTCGCATTTCGGGGTATGGAAAACGCCGAGGATCCGAGCTAACCAGCCCGACCCTGTTCTGGAAGCGCGGGACTATTGACCTGGTCAACTCCTTGGAGTAGGCCTACTCAGAGGACCAAAGTCCCGGAGGTACGCATGAAAATCATCGATAGCCAAGCGGCCCAAACCCACCTGTTCCGCCTCTTGGAAGAGGTACAAAAGGGCGATTCCTTTATCATCGCCAAGGCGGGGAGGCCCGTCGCCCGGGTAACCAGCGTGGAGGCGCCGCAGCCCGTCCAGACCGGACGGCTCGGCTTCATGGCCGGACAGATAGCCGTACCGGAGGATTTCGACCGCATGGGAGAAGAAAAGATGCGCTCCCTGTTCCGAGCAGGCGCCGACTCCTGAACCCCAAGGTAGCGAGGTATTCCGTTCCGGTCCGGATGATCTGAGCATTGAGCCCGGGGGTAGGCGTAGGCCCCGGGCGCTAGCAGCGCCCCACGAACAGCAGCCCGCCCGCTTGGCGCGGGCCTTCACCTTAGAGACGCAGGCCGCCACTTCCTCCTGGCTGCGGAAACGCCCGGGTGGAACCGGGATGGCGCCGATGGAGAGCCCCACTCCCGAAGCACCCCCCTGCCTTCCCCAAGGCCCGGAACGCTCGGAAGCCCCGTGTACTGCGTCCGGCTCCCGACGGGACCAGCGGCAGACCTCCCGTTGGAACCGCCGCCGGATCCGCTCGCAGACCGCCCGCCGGGCCCCGCCGGTCAGGACCAGGAGGAAGTCGTCTCCGCCGATGTGCCCCACGAAGTCCCGGTACGGATTCGTCTCCGCGGTCAGAAGCCGGCTCAGCCAACGTATGAGCGCATCGCCGCACCCGAAGCCGTAGGCGTCGTTGAAGGACTTGAAGCCGTCCAGATCCGCGTAGGCCACGGCAAACTCCCGGCCCGCGGCGAGCAAGCGCTCTATCTCCTCCGCGATGGGAACGTTGCCCGGCAGCCCGGTTAGCGGGCTGGCGTGGCGGGCGCGGTGGAGCTGGCGGTCCGTGAGCCGGCCCAGGAGGTCCACCAGGGTGACAATGCCCAGATAGCTTCCCTCCTCCCGGGTGACGATGACGGCATCCGACCGGTCCGCCGGCCCGGTCCCATCGGCAACCAGCCGGCCCAGCGTCTCCACCGGAATCTCCCGGGAAACGATGCGGGGCTCGGGATCCATGGCGCCGCGGACGGGCGCGGAATGCCGGGCCTCGCAGATCCGGGCCACCCGGTCCATGAGCGACTGGCGCTGGAGCAGACCCACGGGCCGTGCGTTATCGACCACCGCCACGCTCCCCAGTCCCGTGTCCCCGAGGAATAGCTCGATGGCCTCTTCCATGGAGGTATCGACGGCCAGCCCGGGACGCTCCCGAACAAGTCCGCTCACCGTTTCAGCCATGGCGTGACTCGTCATCTCCAGCTCCCTCCTTACGTCGCGTACCGCGCCGAGCGCCGGCCGGTATGGGGCACCACCTCCCGGAAGCGATCCCGGAACAGGAAGCCCTGCGCATAGTCGATGCCCAGGTGGCGGGCCCGCTCCAGATCCGCGACGGTTTCCACCCCTTCCAGCACCGTGCGCTTACCCGTCTCCCGGGCGAACTCCAGGAGCTTGCGCAGGAGGGTGTCGAATTCCGGCTGGCGCCTGCGCAGCCAGGTACGGTCGAGCTTGAGGTAGTCCACCCCCACCAGCACCGGGAAGGCGAGCATGGCGTGGTCGGCGCCGATGTCGTCCAGGGCCAGCTCCGCCCCGTGGGTGCGGAGGATCTCCGCCATGGCCAGGCTGGCCCGGGCGTCGCTGAGCTTGGCGTTCTCGATGATCTCCACCACCAGCCCGGCGCGGCCCACCAGCTGCGCCAGCACGGGATGGCTCGCATCGGGCTGGCCCGCGGCGAGCAAGGCGTCGGGATCCAGGTTCACGAAGAGCTTGGCGCCCGGCGGCGCATGGGCCACCTGCAGGGCCTTTACCGCTGTCTCCACCTGGAGCAGGAGCAGGGGATTGTCATGGAGGGCCCGGAAGACCCCGTTGGGCGGGAGGTCGGCACCCTCGCGGCTGCGGAACCGGGCCAGGGCCTCGAATCCGTGGACTTCGCCGCTGCCGACCGCTACCAGCGGCTGGTACACGACGCCGAAGGAGCGGTGCTCCACCACCTGGAGCAGGGTGGCCGGATCCAGCTCCGGCGGATCGGTCTCGGCATGCTCTTCCATGGGGGTCTCGCGCTTAATTTTTTGAAATGATAATCATTATCATAAAATTAAGCAAGCCGCCCCCCCCTCTCCTGACCATATCCCACGTGTCTAGCTGGAGGTGGCCGAAGGTGTCTCAGATGGCAAAAACTTCTGGATAGAGCCTTCCAGTCTGTCTGCGTTTGGTAGCTCATGTGCTCTTTCCTTCCTGTTGGGTGCGGGCTGGTCCGTCCGGCGAGGGCCATCGACCAGCCGGTAGCGGTTCGCGATGCTATGATTCGGCTGGTAATATCAATCCAATATCAATTCCGGACTTCGTGATGCAGTGGAAGTATCTATCCCGGGTGCAGCTGGGCGAGCTGGAGGCCGCGGCGGCCGTGGCACGGACATTGAGCTTCCGGGCCGCGGCGGAGGCGCTCCGCATCGCGCAGCCCTCCGTGTCCCGGAAGGTCGCGCACCTGGAGGACACGCTGGGCTGCCGCCTGTTCGAGCGCGACCGGGTTTCGGTGCAGCTCACCCCCGCCGGCCGGATGCTGACGGACCGGCTGCCGGAGCTGTTCCAGGCACTCGAGCAATGCCTGAGCGAATCCGCCGACGCAGGCCACGGCATCACCGGCACGGTGCGCATCGGCTTCTCGGAGGCGGCCATGTCCAGCTTCCTGCCGCCGCTGCTCCGGGCGGTAAAACGCGCCTGCACCGGCTGCAGCCTGGAGCTCACCGAGGCCGCCTCCAACGAGGTCGCCGAGGGGGTACGTACCCGGCGCTTCGATGCGGGGTTCGCATTGGCCCGGCCCCGGGACCCGGAGCTGGACGTGACGCCCCTGCCTTCCGAGCCGGTGGGCGTGGTGCTTCCGGACGACCACCCCCTGGCGGAGAGAAGCGTTCTCGGACTGGCCGACCTCCGCGATGAGGCGTTCATCCTGTTCCCACGCCCCGTGAACCCGCATCTGTATGACCGCATGATCGTGTGCTGCGCCGAATTCGGCTTCAGCCCCAGGGTGGCCCTGGAGGTCACGCCGCGCAGCAAGGCCATCGCCATGGCCGCCGCCGGCGAGGGCATCGCCACCATTCCCGAGCGCCTCCGCCACCAGTGCCTGCCCGGAACGGTCTACCGGCGCCTGGCCCCGCCGGCGCCGGAGATCGAGTTCAGCATGCTGGTGCGCACCGAGACCCGGGCCGAATGGCTGGAGGTGATGCACCGGCATGTGGCGGCCCTGTGGGCGGATTCGGCGGATGGGGCGCAATAAAGCCCGGGCCATCGCGCTGATGGTGGGTAAGGGGGATGACTACGCAATAACCCATAGCTTTTTGGGGATTGGTCAACTTCTCCGATACCCGCCGGTAGCAGCCCGAACCAGCTTCATCGAAGCGCAAGGGTCGGCCCCGGAACCCTGTTGACCTGATAGGATCAGAACCTCTTGGATTCGGGGAGCTACCGGAGAAAGAAGGAAATCATGCGCGGTTACGAAACGCGGGAATGGTGGCCCTTTCCGGCACTGGATATTTGGGGGGCGATTCTGTGCGGCCTGCTGGTGCTCGGCGGCTATGCCCTCCAGTGGCTCGCCGGCATGGAGCCCTGCCCCTTCTGCCTGCTGGAGCGCTACCTGCTGATGGGTCTGGGCGCGGCCTTCGTCGTTTCCCTCTGGCTGCGTCCGCGAGGCTGGACCCACTGGGTGGCGGGTGGCCTCCTGCTGCTTCCGGCGGGTGCCGGACTGGCCGCCACCATCCACCACCTGCGCGTCCAAAGCGGCGCGGCCCCTTCCGCCTGCGGCGAGCCGGCCGCCGGCCCGCTTTCCAACCAGGGCCTGCCCATGGCCTCGGGCACCGAGCCCACCGGGCCTTCCGGCTGGCAAGCCTGGCTGCCGGAGGCCACGGCCTCGTGCGCCGATCCGGACCTGTTCCTCGGGATCAATCTGGTGCTCTGGGCCTTGGCCGCTTTCGCGGCCTTGGGGGGCGTGGGGGTGCTCGCCCACTTCGTCATGGGCATCCGGTCTGTGGGCAGCAATCGCCTCTGAGCCCGGCGCCCGCCATTGCGGGAGCGGCTCCGGCCGCGACGGGATCGACTCGGCGCAGGGAACGGGGACTCTAACGGCCAGCTGTCCACTTCCGGGGCCCAGGGACCCCGTGCCCCAAACCACGGGTTGGGGCACCATGAGAAAAAAATATTTTCCCGGTGCGGCCCAACGTTTTACCTTCATAAGGCGGATGCACGTCTTCACCCGCTCAGGCAGACCTGCCCAAGGAGGCCCAAATGTCCGGACTGCGGTGGCTGATCTCCGTATTACTGCTCGCCCTGTCGGCCGCACCGCTGGCGGCCGCGGAGTCGGAGCACGGGAAGATGGAGGGCGTGGGCGACTTCGAGATCCCCGAATGGTTCAAGGTGTCCTTCCTGAACCTCCCCGAGGACGTGAAGGAGGCGGGCCAGGCGGACAAGAATCTGCTCCTGGTCTGGTACCAGGACGGGTGCCCCTACTGCGAGCGCCTGATCAATACCAACTTCAGCCAGAAGGGGATCGTGGAGTACACCCAGGAGCACTTCGACGTCATCGCCCTCAACCTGTGGGGCAGCCGCACGGTCACCGGGCTCGACGGCGGCTCGCTGTCCGAAAAGGCCCTGGGCAAGCGCATGGGCGTGCAGTTCACGCCGACCCTGCAGTTCCTGGACAAGCAGGGCGAGGTGGTCCTGCGCCTGAACGGCTATTACCCCCCGGAGAAATTCCGCACGGCTTTGCAATACGTGGGGGAGGACGCCTTCAGGAATCAGGCGTTCAGCGCCTTCATGAAGGCCAACACCCCGGAGGGCGGCAAACCGGGCAAGCTGCTTGCCGAGCCTTTCTTCGCGGACAGCCCCCACGACCTCTCCGAGAAGAAAGGCCCCGTGGCGGTGTTCTTCGAGCAGCGCCAGTGCCCCGACTGCGTGCGGCTGCATGAGGGCATCCTGGACGACCCCCGCATGCGCGAGCTGCTCGAGCCCTTCCACGTGGTCCAGGTCGACCGCTGGAGCGAGGACAAGCTGGTCACCCCCGGCGGCAAGCGCCTCAGCGCCCGCCAATGGGGCGACGAGCTGGGCCTGGACTACGTGCCCGCCATGGTGCTGTTCGACCGGGGCGAGGAGGTGATCCGCATGGAATCCCTGTTCAAGGGCTTCCACGTGCGCTCCATGGTGGACTACGTGGCCTCCGGCGCCTACCGGGACCAGCCGCGCTTCCAGCGCTACATCCAGGCGCGCAGCGAGCGGCTCATGGAAGAGGGGCAAACTGTGGATCTGTGGGAGAAGAACTGAAAAGGCGCCCCCGCATCCCGGGGCGGCGCCCGGCTTGACCGGCCGCCGCCCCGCCCTGCCGCTTTCCCTTTGCCCGAAGCATTTCCCGCGACCGGATCCGCGTTCCGCCACGGGCTCCGAAGGATCCGGGCACTACCAACTCGGCTAACCCGGCCGACGTATATATTGGCTCGGGTTACCCCGCAGCCAACTGGGCACCCGCCCAAGGCCTACAGTGGCCGGGGCCCCTCCTATATACCTCGTTGCCTAACGCCGGCCCGTGGGACTGGCCTCTGGCCGCGACGCCTTTTCCAGGGAGGACCGGTCCGTCCAGAAAGCCGTCTCCGGCTCCCCGCTAAGCGTGTCGCGACCAGAGATCGCTCCCACCACTATCCCCAGGTTTTCTGACCCCCTGATAACGGCCATAGGCGACCCATTCATTACCAGCGCAGCGGAACCTATTGCCATTTCGTACGTCAAATCGTACGATTCTTTCAGCTACATGCACAGGAGCCTTCGATGCCCACCCTGACGGCCAGTGAAGCCCGCTCCCAGCTTTACCGCCTGATCGACCAAGTCGCCGAATCCCATGAACCGACATTGATCAGCGGCAAGCGGAATAATGCCGTGATCCTGTCCGAAGATGACTGGCGTACCATTCAGGAGACGCTGCACCTGCTCGCCATACCGGGGATGCGGGAATCGATTCACGAGGGTATGGAAACGCCGATCGAGGAATGTGATCAGGGTCCCGGGTGGTGACTTGGCGCCTCGTTTACACCAAACAGGCGCAAAAAGATGCCAAGAAGCTCGCGAGCACCAACCTGAAGCCCAAGGCCCAGGAACTACTGGATCTCCTGGCTGATGACCCCTGGACCTCCCCGCCCCCTTACGAAAAGCTCGTTGGGGACCTGGAAGGTGCCTCTTCCCGCCGAATCAATATCCAGCATCAGCTCGTCTACCAGACCCTCGAGGAGGAGAAGACGGTAAAGATCCTGCGGATGTGGACCCACTACGAATAGCGGGCGCTATCCCCGCTCCCTGTCTTGGCCTCGGAAAATCCAGCTGCCGAACCGGATACCCTGGTTGGCCGGGAATCCGGCTCGGGATGCACAGCAGACGGCCGGGCCTGCGCCAAACGCCCTCAGCGGCCGGGGGCCTCCCATGGACCTCGATACCCAAGGCCGCCCCGTGGGGGTGGCCTCCGGCCACAATGCCCTGCTCCACGATCCCGAAGTGTGCCTGCAGGTTCTGGTAGAGGGTCCCTAAAGCCTCGAACTGGGTTCCGGGACCTGACACGTAGTGGATGCCCACGCAACCCGGAGCGTAGTGGTAAGGCCTCATTCTACCCACCAGGCAAGGCCGCCCCCAACCAACCGGCATGGCGTGCCGCCAGCGGCGCCGCTGCAAGGCCACCACGGATAGCAACCATGGGCGGGGCCGGTGGCGCCCGATTTTCTGTAACGCCAGTTCCAGGGTCGCGAGCCTAATCGGGTCTGGGTGGCGAATATCACCACCCTCTGGAACCGCGAAGGATGGCTGTATTTGGTCGCCGTCCTGGATTTGGCGCTGGGCCGGCGTCGGTCGGAAGTTGGCCTCATCCACCACTCGGGCCGGGGCGGCCAGTCCGTGAGGCGAGAGAAGACCTTGGGAGGTCCGCCACTTCATGGAGCTGGCGTGCAACAGCGAAATTCCCAACACCGCGCTAAACCAGCAGACCCTGCAGGAGTGGGCATTGGCTGCTGTCTCTTAAGTCAGCGTCCGCTGCGCCTTGACCAGAACACATCGAAGGGCCAGAAGGCCGGCTTCAGGCCGGTGGCTTCCAAGTCCAGGAATACGGGCATGATGCACGCCCGCCTTGCGCGGGCAATCTGCTCACCTGCGCCGGTGCCCATCCAGATAGTCCGCCACGCGGGCCAGGCCGGCCGGGTCGCGCATGAGCTCCAGGGGAACGCCGTACAGGGCGTGGTTGTAATTGCGGAGCCATTGGTTCCTGACCACTGCATCACCGGCCGCAATGATGTCCAGGAAAAGAAAGGCCCGCACGAAATGGCGGGCTCGCCCGCCGAGGGGGCTCTCCGGGTCGATCTCCGTGGCCCCCGTCCGGTAGTCCTCGATGACTTCCGGGCCGGTTCCGAGGAACCCGCCCAGAGCCGCGTCGTCGATCCCGAAATATTCGGCCGATTTGAGAACCGCCTCGGTGATCACGGGTGACAGCCTGTTGGCACCTTCTTCCAAACCCGTCCCTTGAGTTTATGGGGCCTCTATCGTCGGATGAAGGCTGCTTGGCTTTCCGGGGAGCCCCGCAGCGGTGTGACCAGCCCAGCCATGGCTCTCCCGGGCGGCCGGACACCGGCTTCCGGTTCCCCGGAGCGGGTTCCGGGGCTAAGAGGTGACGCCCGCCTCGATGCGACCGAGGAGGTCAGTCACCTCCCGGGCGCCGGCCTCTCCGAATTCATTCATATAGTCCTCCGGCACCCGGCCCCCGAGCCCCCAAGCCGGACTATGAAGCCACGTTCGCGCAGCCTCCCCGGAACCGAACACCTCGGCGGCCCTTTCTTCGATATCCATCTCTGTAGCCTCCCCTGCCTTCACTACGCCTTCCAGGCGATGGCTCAAATTCATCAGGTGGCGGAAGATGCGGGAATGATCGGCCACGAGCGTATCCAGGTTGTCCGGGACCGCCCGGGGATCCGGATCCCAAGCGGCCGCCTCCCACTGTAGGAACCCCCACTGTTCGAGCAGCACCCGATCCTCCCCCGGAAGCACCGGGGCTTGCCCGTCCACCCCTCCGGCGGCCAGCGCCAGGAGGGCCGGTCCCCAGGGCCGTTCCCTCGGGATCGCCGGGAGCCAGCCGTATTGGGCCTGGCACGCCAGTTTCAGGACTCCTTCCGCAAGCTCCATGCCCTCGGCCAAGCATTCGGAGACCTGAGGGTTCAGAAATGGCCCCCCTTCGTTGTCAACCGCGCTGGCGAAAGCCTTCCGGGCGAGCCGCCATTGACGGCGGATGGCGCCCCGTTTACGCCGAAGGGTGCCTCCGGATCGAAGGGGCGCGGGACCCCCTCCAGAGGATAGGGATGGAACGGGATGCCCGTTGCGATCCGCTCGGCATCGACCCATTCCAGGATGTCCCCGTAGGTGCGGGAGGGCAACCGAGCCACCTCGACGGCCAAGTCCACATCCGAGCGCTCGTGAAATCCGTAGGGGGCATATGCCGGCCGGAGCACGGACCCATTGATGTGGATTCGATGCCCTTGGTCCGCGGCCTCCGCCACCAAGGCCCGGGCGGCGCCGAGCCACGCCCGGCGGCGGTCCTCCAGGAATCCGAGATCCGGTTTCGGGATTCCCGCGCCTTCGGAAACCATCCCTAATACCCCAGTGCCAGAATCCGGTACATCTCCATCAGGTGACGCACGTCGGCCTCGGCGCGGTGCCGTTGCCAACCGGCGGCCTGGATACGTGCCCAGGCTTCGGCCTCCGCGGACTCGTAGCGTTCTTCGGCGCCCTCCGGGAGCAGGGCGTTCCAGAGCGGCCCCGCGTCGAGAAGCCCGAAGGCCTGCTCCCAATCCGGGTCGGCAAAGAGTTCGGCGAGCCACAGACCGTCGAAGTGGACAGCGGTGCAGTACGCGGTGCGTCCCGCCAGGGCCTCGTTCAGGCGCCGCGCCACCTGGTCGGGGGGTTCGCCATTCACGGCCAGGTGGTCCCGGCTGAGCCCGTGCATCTGGTGGGCCACCGGGTCGATGGGCTCGGCCCATTCCGGGATCCCGGTCGGATCGATCAGGTGGGCCGCCACCACGCCGGTCTCCGTGTTCCCCCAGGCCACCTCCAGGGGATAGCTCTCAGGGCCTAGACTGGAGGCCTCGAAGTCGAGGAAAATAGGCATCCTGGATCTCTGCCGGTCGGATTATCAGGCCGTAAGGATTACCCATGATAAGAGTTTTCCCAGGAGCGATTTGAAGGATAGTTCCAAAATCCTGGCCAAGAAACCGCCCACGAGAACACTCTTCTTGGCAGCTTATTGAAATATGGCCCTTCTTCGCTCTCTCATGGGCTCTGCATAGATAACGGGAAGGGACAAAGCAATTAGGCCGCCCACCCCTATTTGTATAGCGGAGGGCTCCTGAAGAGGAATATTACTTTCTACAAAATGAAGGGAGGCAATTAGCACCCCTGCCAATACCAGATCCTTGGCGATGAAAATCCCACCTCGCACCCAATAGCTTCTTGCTCCAGAGAACCGAATAAGCGCCGACAAGGGGACAATAACGCTCCATAAACCCCCGGTTGCCCCGATGGCCAAACTCCCTCCAAGCAAACCCCACCATCCTGGGAGCTTCAAGCCCACCATCCCCCACCCAATCAACGCGAGGAATAGGAAGGTGCCTACGCGCAACAGATAAGGTTTGGAATCCAGATCAGTCATGCCAAGCCCTCCTTGGTAGGAAGCTGCTAACCGGATCAACACGGTTGGGGGAAATAACGTTTATTCGGAGCGTGCGCCATGGATTTGCCCCCTTTTTCCTCGCGAAGCAGACAAAGAGAACGACCTGAAGAACTGTCCCTGGTAATACGGGCATTCCGCAACTGATTAGACTACATAGTGGGGACTTAGCTCGCCATCAGAAACAAGAAGGTCGGGCCCGTTAACGCTTGGATGAATTTCTAAAACCCAATGCCCACCCTAAGACCGGCCTCGGTCGCCCGTACGCTTTCCATGGTGTACTCGAACTTTCCGATCGTTTCGGGGGCGGTTTCCGATAGCTTGTAGGTGCGCACGAACGGCGCCAATAACAGTCCGCGGCGTCGCGCCTCCAGCGTCAGCCGGCCCTGCCACCCGGTTACCCCGGCGAAAGTGAGGGATCCCGTCGATCCCACGTCCAGGACCTCCAGCGTCTCTTCCCCCCAGAAAACAGCCCCGGCCTCGGCCGTCGTATGGACCATCCAGGCCCCCATTCTTCCGGACATGGTTAGCCCCAGCGGCATGTAGCCGGCCCGACTGGTGCGCCGGCCTCCCACATCCACATGGCGGTACCCTAATCCGGTATATACCGTCGTTCCAGCCATCTCAGTGGCGAGTAAGGCCCGGACTTCCCCCATCCGCATGCGCTCAATAGGCTCATCAGCCTCCCTCTCGTTGGTCGCACCGCCGACCAGGGCCCTAGCCGCCACCCTCAGCCGGACTTCCCGTCCAACATCCACACGAGCCCAGACGCCCGCCAAGCTGCCCCGCGACTGAATCATGTCGGCCACTTTTCCGTTGGAACCGCCCCCGGTCTGAACCTCTTGTTCGATCAGTTTGACCTTGGATTCGTGAAAGGCCACCTCCACAGCGGCGTGTCCACCGGCTTGGGCTTCGCCGGCGAGCACTGCCAGGGCGGCAAATACCATACGCCTCGTGGTCATGGTTTTCCTCTGGTGTATGTGAACAACGGCAGGCCAACCCGACCTCCATCGGAGCGACCATGCGTTTCCGTTTGCTGCCCTGACTCATCGCGCCCCAATCCGCGGGCGGATCGTCCGTGTTCGGGCAAGATTTCCAGGGGATGAATGGGCCCCTCGCCGGTTCCGACCCCCATGGGCTACGGGCGCAGCTAGAAGATCACATTCAGGCGGGCAAAGGGCCCGTGCCACAGATCGGAACGGGAGAACTCGAGGTACAGGCCATCGGCCTCCGCCTTATCCGACTGGCTTCCCCCCATATACGCCCCCAGGGCCTGGTAGCCGGCCACCAGCTGGTAGCCGAGCCCGCCGGCGTCGGCGAAGCGTTCCTGCCAGAGGTAGCCGGCCTCGAGCATGCCGTCCACGGCGAAGAACGCCTGGCTGCGTACCTTCGACAGGCCGGTCTCCTTGCGGGCCTCGGATTTCACCGCGGAGGAGATGTCGGCCGCGCCCATGCCCAGGGCGAGCTTGCCGGTGATGTAGACCTGGTGATAATCGGTCTCGTAGCGGCGGGCGTAGGCCATGGGGTCGTAGCCGGCCGCCAGGGCCAGCTTCTGGATGCCGAACTCCGGATCGAAGGCCGAGTAGACGATGTTCTTGCCCGGACCGCTGAAGCCTACCGCCGAGGGCATCTGGTAGGTGGTGTACTCCAGCCCCCACAACCAGCCCCGTTCCAGGGTCTGGTAGACCCCGAACTGGCTGTAGTCCACCTTGAAGGCCTGGAACGTGGTCGCCGCCTGGTCGGGCCGGTCCACCTTCGCCACCCCCTCGGTGGCGGTCCGCCGGAAGCGGATCCGCAGCCCGGAAGAGCGCGAGAACAGGCTCTGGAAATCCAGGGTACCGATCAGATACTCGGAGGCCTCGCGCCCCGCGGTGCCGGCCCCGCCGGCGGCATCCCGGGCCTGGTCCTTGAGGTAGATTAGCCCCAGGCGGGTCTCGCCGAATCGGGCCTGGAATTGCCCGGAATAAAGCAGGCTGGGCTCGATCCGATAGTCCACGTTCAGGAAGGTCCGGTCCCCCTCGCTGACCTCGGAGTGCGCTTCCCAATTCAGCCGCTGGATGCCGCCCCCCACCTTGAGCGTGGTCCACCGCTCCCCCTCGCTGAACACACCGGTCGTCGGCGTGGTGAGGTTGGCGAGGTCTTTGCGCGGGACGGTGATCGCCACCCGCTCGCCGTGGGTGCTGTCGGTGGCGAGGACCAGGTATGCTTCCTCGCCCCGGGGGAAGACCTCCGGATCGAAGCCCACGTTGCGCTCGGTGGACAGGTAGAGGGCGCCGTTTTGGGGCGGCTCCATTCCGGGGCCAGCCTGCGCCAGGTAGACGCCCTTGTTGCTAGGGCTGACGTAGCGGTACACGGCGCCCACCACGGTGCCGTCCGCGAGCGGGTGGGCGGCCAGGACTCCGTTGCGGTCCCCGTGCTTGGCCAGCCGCACCCCCGACCGCGACCAGCCCTCCGCAGCATGGCCGAGCCAAACGGTGCCGGAGCGATCCACGCCGATCATGCCCAACCGCCCGTCGAGGTCGTTCTCGATGCGGCCGTGGGTGAGCGGGGCGGGGGCCTTGGGCTTCCAGCCCGGCAGCCGGCGGCCGTCCTGGCCGATGGGCATCAGCCCTTCACTGGTGAGGGCCAGCAGCTGCCCCTGCCGGCTGATGTGCAGGTCCAGCAGCACCGGGCGGTTCGCCTGCTCCTCGGAGAGCAGCACCTTGTCCAGCAGACGGGTCGCCGCGTTGCCTTTCCGCAGGAAATGCGCCTGGAAGCCCGGGGCCACATCCGCCACCTTGCCCCCCTGGTCATAGAGGGTGTACTGGGTGTCGCAATAGTCCCCGCAGTCGTGGCTGACCAGGGCGAAGGCCCGGTCCCGGTAGCGCGCCCGGGCCCGGCCGGAGACCGTCGTTTCCGTTCCGAAGCGCCGCAGCACCTCCCCGGCGCCATTCTTCACGGCCGGGTAGCAGGTCCGGTTTTCGCCTTCGCCAAGGCATGTTTGATCCACCTCCACCGAGGGGGCCTCGGCCTCGTCGTAATAGGCCTCCGCCGGTAGCTCGGTGAATTCGGCGGGGAACCCCGCCAGTTCCTTGGCGGGCACGGCCCGGGGGCCGCAAATGAGCAGGGCCAGGCCCACGGCCAGCACGGCGCGGGTAAGGTGCTTCGCGGGCATAGAACCAACCTGGGTTGCGGGCGAGGGGGAATTCGCGCAGTCCCGACTCGGGGGTGCCACGTCAGGGATGGAGGCGGACCTGGGCCAGCCAGGCGCCGCGGGCGGCCTCCCTGTCGAGGTGCTCGTCCCCCGTTCGCTCGAGGGCGACCTCCACCCCGGGTCCGGCACCGGGGAGGTCCACGGCCAGTCCCAGGCCGAGGCGCCCGGTACGCGCCTGGACGCCGCCGACCAGGTAGCGCTTGCCCAGCGCATAGGCGCGCCACGTCCCGGAAGCCGAACCGACTCCAAGGGACACCTGGGGAGCGAGGAAGAATTCGGCGAGCTGCCCGGTGCCGGAGCCGAAGTGGACCTCCAGGCCGCCGTTCAGCCCCCCGCTCCGGGAGATCTTGCCGGCGTTGACGAAAACCTGGTTCCCGGGTCCCGGGCCGCTACCGCCTCCGACCCCGAGGACACCACTCGCCAAAGCGGTTGTCGGACCAAGCACAAGCAGCCCGATGGCTAGCAGCCAGCCGATTTTGCGCATGCATGCTCCCGGGGTTTGCACGGTGCTTCGAAGGGGCTGGGAAGGATACCAGGACAAAGCGGGGACAGTCCTCCTATCGGCCAGGCTATCGGAGCCACGGGCTTTGCGTCCCCTCACAAGCCGGACACCGCTCCCCACAGAGCCCCCATGGGCGCCCAAATGGCGGCAGCAAAATCGCGCCTGCGGACAAAAGTCGAATGGAGGAGACATCCGGAAACCGTTAGTCCGGGCACCCGGTTGTCCCGCCCTTGCGGCCCGGGCCGAGATCGGCAACAATGGAAACGTTCTCTTTTCGTTTTCATCGCGTACCCTCGAGGCCCCCTGCCCCATGGACCACGATCAGAACTTCAAGAACCTGATCCTCGACTACCCGGAGCAGGCCCTGGCCTTTTTCGCTCCGGAGGAGGCCGCAGGCCTGGACGGCGAGGCCCGCGTCCTGCCCATTCGCCAGGAGCAGATCAAGGACCGCCTGAGCGACCGCTTCCGGGCGCTCGACATCCCGCTGCTGGTGGAATGGCCGGACGGCCGGCGGGCCCTGTTGCTGTTCGTCGTCGAGGAGGAGACCGATCCGCGGCGCTTCTCGCCGCACCGCCTGGCTCGCTACTGCCTGGACCTCGCCGAGCTGTTCGAGACGGACCGGGTCGTGCCTGTGGTGGTCTTCTTGCAGCCGGGGGAGCGGGCGGGGCCCCTTCGCCTCGGTGGGGACCGGCATACCTACCTGGACTTTCGCTACCTGGCCTGCCCCCTGGCCGAGCTCCCCTTCGAGCGGTTCCGTGCCAGCGACAACCTGGTGGCCCGGCTGAACCTGCCGAATATGGCCTACCCCGCCACTGCCAAGCTCTCCGTCTACCACGCGGCCTTCCAGGGCCTGCTGCAGCTGGAGCCCGATCCCGACCGCCAGGCCAAGTATCTGGATTTCGTGGACCTGTATGCGGCACTTACCCCCGAAGAACTGGCAGAATACCGGCAGCACTATCCCGAGGAGGTGGAAGCCATGACCACGTTCGCCGAGCGGCATCGCAAGGAAGGCCTCGAACAGGGCCTCGAACAGGGCCTCGAGCAAGGCCTCGAACAGGGGATTGAACAAGGTATCGAGCAGGGCATGAAGAAGGGGGAGCGCGCCGTGCTACTGCGCCTCATCGAGCGCAAGTTCGGCCCGGAGGCGGCCGCCGCCCACCGGACCCGCATCGAGCACGCGGACCCCGATACCCTGCTCGCCTGGTCGGACAACCTCCTCACCGCGGATTCGGTGGAAGAGGTCTTCCAGAGCACTTAACGGGAATTCGCGGACCCAGAGGCCCCGCGCCCCCACCCGTGGAGTCGGCGGAATACCGGCAGCACTACCCCGAGGAGGTGGAAGCCATGACCACGTTCGCCGAGCGGCATCGCAAGGAAGGCCTCGAACAGGGCCTCGAGCAAGGCCTCGAACAGGGGATTGAACAAGGTATCGAGCAGGGCATGAAGAAGGGGGAGCGCGCCGTGCTACTGCGCCTCATCGAGCGCAAGTTCGGCCCGGAGGCGGCCGCCGCCCACCGGACCCGCATCGAGCACGCGGACCCCGATACCCTGCTCGCCTGGTCGGACAACCTCCTTACTGCGGATTCGGTGGAGGAGGTATTCAAAGGGATGTAACCGTCTTCGCTTCTTCTTACTGCTTTCGGCTTCCACCCAGACTTCGCTCCCAACCCATGCAAAACCTCCCTCGAGCATCTTGGCCCACGCAATACCTCTGCATTGCGCAAAAGCGGTATCATTTCGGGAGAGGACGAGAACCACACACGTCCCCCCGAGTCGCGGGTGAAACCCGATTCAAGGGGTACACCGCCGCTCTTTTTTCAGGCTTCGCCGGGCTCGGGATCAATTCGCCGCGGGACCGGTCCAGCCCAGAATAGCCGCAGCTATACGTCGCTCCGGTGGCTCCTTCTCGGGAACCGTCCGGAAGGCCGCAAGCGCCCGAGGACCAAGCTCGGCCTCCTGGGCAATAAGATCGTCGCGAATGTCGGCAAGAAGCAATGGGCGGGCGCGCCTGGGCTCCCCGAGCCGGCGGTACCAAACGGGGCGGACCAGCTCAAGCCACCGGGTGGCCACAATCTCCCAGTCGGGGCTTCGGTTCCCATCCGGCCGTTCCAGGACATCGCGTACCGCTCGATAAGCCTCCAGAGCCGGTTGGTCCCGCCGGCTTGATGCAGCTCGTTCAAATCCAGCGAGCACCGCCCCCATTTCGGTCAAGGCCCGCTGCTTCTTGCGGGGAAGCAATCCGCGCTCCGCTTCGGCCAGCCGGTCAACAAAGCGACCGAGGGTCTCGGCAGCGGATTGGTCAAGCGCCATGCTGCCAGTATCCGATGCCAGCCGGCGTCGTAAGCCATCACTGACCGCCTCCAGGGTGGTCTGGGGCTCCTCGTCGAGGCTGGGCAGGAGGATCCACCGTGGGGCTCGCTCCCCGCTTCCGGCCAGGCAAAAGAACGCCCAGGGGGTATCGGTCGGAACCACGCTCACTCGCGCCATTACCCGGGCACTAACCGTCCGATAGTGTTCATAGGTGGCCGCGTCCACCAAGGCCTGCGGGCCTTCAACCAAGCCACGCACCGACTCGAAGGCGTCCTCCACCTGTCCCGTTTCCGCGAAACGGGCGGCCTTTTCGTATTCGGTAATAAGGGTCTCGGTAGGTACCGACTCGCCGCTAGTCCGCTGCAGGGCCTCGGGAAGGGGCAAGTTGGAGCCGAGCAGCTGATCTACTGCGGCGTGGCGCTGCACGAAACGCTCGTCGGCGGTCAGCGCGAAGGCGGGATCGTCCCGAGGCCACCACACCTCAATGCGGGGATGGGGACTATCCATACGGTCGACACGGCCGGTGCGCTGCTCGGCCACCCGCACAACCGACGGCATATCGAGGTGCACCAGCGCGGAGGCGGCTTGCAGGTTTGCACCTTCAGCGAGGCTGTCGGAGCATAAAGCGATTCCCTCCTGCCCTTCCCTGCCGGGCCGAAACCCCCGCAGGACGGCTTCCCGTTCCGCTTGTCCCCCCGAGCCCGTAGCCACCCAAATCCTCGCCTCGGGATCAGCCGCCAATAGGAGCGCCCGGATATGCGCCAGGGTAATGAGCGTACTATCGAAAGCCAGCAATCGCTCGTGATGGCGGGTCAAATTTCGCAGGTGTGCCACTTTGGCCCGCTCTCGGGCTGGTGAAAGCGCACGGGCCTCTTCCAGGATCTGCTCCAGGATATCCGCATCATGGTCACAGGCCGCCGCATGGGCCGCGGAATCCGTCAGCCAAGCCGGCGGATCTACATCCAAGTGGTTCTCAGGGGGATGACCGCGAAGCCCGCGAACGGTGGCGATTACGGCTCCGGTATCGTCGGGCTTGTGGAAGCCCTCCAGGCTGAAGGCCTCGCGGGCGACTTCGGTACCCGCAAGATGCTCCACCAAAGCGGGCCGCGAGGAGCGCATGGCGGCCAGAATCCGGTACTGGCTGAGGCGGGACGCCGACAGCAGCCGGCTTTCCAGGTACTTGGTCGCGTCCCATCCTTGCTTCTGGAGCACCACCGGAAGCTCTAGCCGTCCGGTAAGCTGACCCACCCCGTAGAGCTGGGAGGCGAGCGCTCGAATACGCCGAGCACCCGAACGGTCAGCCTCCACCTCGTCGAGGTCGTAGGTGCGGGGCACATGCTCCGGGAACCGGCAGGGCCGACCGGCATAGTCCCGGTAGGCGTCGGGCTCCCGATCGATGAGGGCGTTGAACATGCGCTTGGTGCGCCGGACGGTAAACTTGCGGATCTCGGCGCGTAGAGCGCCGGCTTCCTGAGGCGTGAGGCCATCCCGATTGCCTCGCGCCCGCAGCATCTGCTGGAAGGCCTCCAGGGTAACTGGTTCAAGGTTGTCGGCGCCCAGCAGATCCGCCACCCGGATCAGATCCTGGGGGCCACGGTTAATGGGCGTCGCGGTGAACAGCAAGACATGGTCGGCCATGTGGTGCAGCAACTGGCGGGAGCGGTTGGACCCCTGGTTATTAAAATTGTGGGCCTCATCCACGCACAATAGGCGGGATTGGCGCAGGGCCATGAGCAAGCGCTGGTGGCGTTCGCCACGGGAATGGCTCAGATGCCCATGAGAAAAAGTGCGCAATGCGGCACCGGCGGTTAGGGCTTCTCCGTCCCATTCGGACTCCACGGCTGGCGGCCCGATCAGCACACCGCCGTCATGTCCCAAGGCCCCCGACCGAACGAGCCGATCCTGCACTGCTCGGATCAGATGGGCCCCCATGCGCGTCTTGCCCGAGCCCGTGGCGTCCGCCACCAGCACACTGCCCTGCCGATCGAGGATATACAAGGCCTGGGCGATGCCCTGCCGCTGGGCCGGCCACAAGGCCTCGAAACCGGACGGATCCATCGTTCGCAGCAGTGCCTGTGCCCAGCCTCCCTCGAGCAGCTCCGCAGCCGCCCGCGCCAGCGCCTCCTGCCAATCCACCACCTGCAGCAGGCGATCCAGGAGCTCGAGTAAGCGCTCATCGAAAGGGGTCCCCAGCGCCCAATAGTTCTCACCGATCTCCCGGGCTTCCCGATAACGGCGGGCTTCGCCGGAGCGGGTAAAGCGGGCATTGGCCTCCCACTGCCGGACGAGGCCGCTGGCGGAGAAATTGCTTGAGCCCAGGATTGCCGCATCGTCACCGATGTAGAGCTTGGCGTGGAGCTGACGGCGATCCCCGGCCAGGTAGCGGGTAGTGATACAGCCCGTGCGCAGCCGTTCCCGGAAAGCGAGAAGCCGGGCCGAAAGCCGCAGGGAGATGCCCCGTTCCAACCAGTAGCGCTCGACTGCTTCCGGGAAGGAACGCCCGCCCGGCTCGATAGTTTCGAGCCGATCCGTTAGAGGTTCCGTACCAAACAGGATGCGCAGCGGGCCTTCCGTCGTCAGCTCGGCGGTGGTGTCCAGGAGATGCGCCAGGGCGGCAAAGCCGGTAACCACAAGCGGTTCGGCAGAGCCGGTCAGATCGGCGGTGACCGTATCCTGGACCCGCGCCCCTGCGTGATTCAGGGGGAAACGTTCGGCGGGTGGCCAGGCTAGCTCCGCATCCGACTCCCGACCAGCCTCCCCATCACCGAAGAGATCCAGGGTGTGGCTTACCATAGCCAAAAGGTAACAAGTCTGGGTGGGTGCGGGAATCGCTAATCCCGGGAAGAGCTTTGAAAATCCGCGGCAAGGGCGCTCACCACCCTGCTTTGGCCCTTCCGGAAGGACCAGCGCTCCCCATACTCCCGGTTGTAGCGCTCCGGATCCTCCACCTGCGCCAGCAGCGCCTCCTCATCCCGGTAGGCCAGGGTGGCCGGGCCAGTTATGCCGGGACGAACGGACAGGATCGCCGGCCCGTCCCCTCCAGGGCATCCGCATATCCCGGCACATCCGGGCGGGGCCCCACGAAGCTCATGTGACTTACCAGGACGTCGAACAGCTGCGGCATCTCGTCGATCCTGGAGCGGCGGAAGAAGCGGCCCAGGGGGGGAGTGAGGCGGGGGGGGCATGACCGATGGCAACAGTTGCACCCAAAGCCGAATCCAACCGCATGGTATGCAGCTTAACCACCCAGAAGATCCGGCCGCCCTGCACCACCCGCTGCTGGGTAAAGAAGCCATTGGCGCGGGTATCCAGCGTGGCCGCCAGCCACGCCGGCAGGGTGACTCAGATGGTAAGCGGCCCCCAGAACATCAAAGCCGCGCTTGAGCAAGGCCTGCGATTTGCTGAGCCCTCGCGACCCATCCTCTCCTTGCACGGAAATTTCCAAGACACCCCTTTCCTCTACAATCTCTCTAACCACCCCCACCCCACGGATTAACCACCTCCAACGACAGCCCGGCGAAGTCCTCGACATTACGCGTCGCCAGCTTAGCCCCCCGGCAAATGGTAATGGCCGCGATCTGGGCATCGGCCATGCTGATGGGGCGCCCTTGCGCTTGGCGCCGCGTGACAAGCCCGGCATACACCTCCGCCTCCTCGGCGCCGAAGGAAAGCACCCGGTCCCCGAATTCCTCCTCAAACATGGTCCTTGCCAGGGCCTGGAGCATTTCCTTGCGCTGGCCGTCATCCAGACGCTCGATCCCGTAAAGAACCTCGGCGACGGTAAGGGCGGTCACCGCCAGCTCTCCCGCCGGCCAGCCATCCACCCAAGCGACCACTTTGGTATTGGGCGCCGGGCGCATCAGCTCCGAGACAACGTTGGTGTCGAGGACGATCATTCCCGGAAGTCCGGCGAGCGGGGCGGCTCCTGCCGTTCAGGGGACGGCAGCTCGCAGCCACCGACCCCCTGGAACCGGCCCACGATGCGGCTTCCCACCCCCTGCTCCAGCGTGGATGGGGCCACAGCCTGCCGGAGGATGTGTCGGACCTCCTCCTCCATGGACCGGCCATGCCGGGCGGCCTCGATTCGCAGCCGGTCCTTTACCTCGTCATCCAGGTTCCGAATGGTCAAATTCGCCATGGGCAGCACCTCTTTTATGCTAGCAATGCTAGCATAAAGGCCGCATCCCCTTCCATGGAGCTAGCCTCCGGTATTCGTCAAGGTAGTTGTCGCATCCCTGAGTATTACGCTGCGGCTTGTTCAGGGCCCTCCTGGGTTCTCACTCCGGGTTCAGCCCAACCGGCCCTGCCGGGTTCCAATTCCGGCTTTTGCCACTCCAAACCCTCGGGTTTTCCGCCTTGACCCGCGCATAGATGGCCCGACGCTTGGCCAGGATGGCCACACCCTCGCCGTTGTACGCTGGTGCGGCGTGACATACCCAATGCGGCTGTGCCGGTTTTCCTCGTTGTACCAGCGGACGAAACTGTAGACCCAGGAGCGCGCTGCCGCCAGATCCGCGAACCCCTCGGTAGGGAAATCCGGCACGTACTTGCAGGTTCGGAATATTGCCTCCGCGAAGGCGTTGTCGTTGGAGACCCGCGGCCGGCTAAAGGACGTCGATCTCCAGGCGGCGCAGGGTCTCCAGCATGGTGGCCCCTTTCATGGGGGAGCCATTGAGTGCGCTACCGTCGGCTGATTGCTGCAGCCCTCGGCTAGCACGGCCCGCTCGACGACGTCAGCGCCCCAGGGCGGCCGACTCTCGGACATGGACCTCTCAGCCTGCTCAATCTTGCGCGGGTACAGGTCCGGGATCAGGAACAGGCAGTAAAACGGCCCCCGTACGAGAACGGGGGGCCAGGTAACGTCCCAAGACCCAACCTCGCAGGGCCTGTCCGCCCGGGTGGTCCGGCCACCCAGGGCCGCCTTCATACGCCACATCACCTGGTCGGGAGGGGCGCCATTCACGGCCAGGTGGTCCCGGCTGAGCCCGTGCATCTGGTGGGCCACCGGGTCGATGGGCTCGGCCCATTCCGGGATCCCGGTCGGATCGATCAGGTGGGCCGCCACCACGCCGGTCTCCGTGTTCCCCCAGGCCACCTCCAGTGGATAGCTTTCCGGGCCCAAACTCGAGGCCTCGAAGTCGAGGAAAACGGGCATCGTGGACGCTCCGCTTCAGCGGTTATCATGCAACATGGAAGAGGCAGGATACCGGGAGGTTCCGCCATGGCCACCCACGACGAGGACTTCGCCCGATGGTGCCACAACCAAGCCACCCGCCTGCGTGAGATCGAAGGGGTCGGCCATGTCCTGCTGCCCGGCATCGACGTGGCCAATGTGGCCGAGGAGATCGAGTCCTGGGCCCGGCACCAGCTGCATGAAGCCACCCGGTTCGCGGAGGAGGTCGTGGCCACCACCTTGGCGCTCTCCCGGCGAAAGGACCTGCCCTGGGGCGTCTTCGAATATTGGGACGACCGCCAGAATATCGCTCGGGATTGGCTGGCCGCCCAGATTGATCAATCCCCGAGCCTGCGCCCGCGATTGGAATCGCAGATGGGCGCAATCAACCCCGCGGGGCATATACAGGCAGAGCTTTTGTTCTGCCTTGCCGGCCTGCAGCCGCCCGAGTTTGCCCCGCCCGGGTTTACCCTCGCTGACCTCCTGATGGAGGCGAACCCATGAACTCTGCGTACGAAAACGATTTTGCCCAATGGGCCACCGAGGAAGGCCGCCGGTTAGCGGCCCTCGCGGAGCATCCCCCGAGCGGGCTCACCGGCATCGACCTGCCGCACCTCGCCGAGGAGATCGCCGGCTGGGCCGCGCAGGAAACGACCGAGGCCATCGACAGCGCGGCCGAATTCATCGCCTACGACCTCGCCTATGCTCGCGCCCGGGAACAGGGCCTGCCGGACAACCTTTGGCGGCCCTGGCTCGGCCGCCGGGGGCAGGCCTGGGTATGGCTGACAAACCTGCTCAAGGGCTCCCCGAGTCTTCGTGCCTCGCTGGAGGAGCCGGAGAGGAGCCGACGCATCAACCGCCTGGGGCGGGCCGAGGCCCGGGGGTTGTTCCGCCATGCCGGGTATGAGCCGCCCGAGATCCCGGAGCCCGCCTACACCCTCGAGGGTATTCTGCAGGCCTTTAACTAGCCCTTTAACCGTGCAGGTTCCCGTCGAGGTAGTCGGCCACCCGGGCCAGCCCGGCGGGATCGCGCATGAGCTCGATAGGGCTCCCGTTAAGGTGTTGGTTGTAGTGGTTGAGCCACTGGCTCCGGGTCCCTGCATCCCCGGCCGTAATGGTATCCAGTGCGGTAAAGACCCGCACGATATCCCGGGCCCGGGCGCCGAGGGCGCTATCCGGATCGATTTCCGCGGCGCCCGTGCGGTACTCCTCGATGGGCACCGGGCCGGCCCCGAGGATCAGGCTCAGGTCCGTATCGGTGATCCCCAGATAGGCCGCCGAGTTCAGGAGCGCATCGGTGAGCACCGCGGATAGCCTGGTGGTCTCCTCCATGGTCTACATACCTCCCAGATCAAGGTCGATGAGGCGATCCGGGGCGAATCCCTGGACCGATTCGTGCGGATACCCGGCCTGGTTGCTCACGATCCGCGTGCCGGCCACCTCGAAATCGCAGCAGTGATGCGTGTGGCCGCAGATCCATAGGGGCGCATTCACCCCGAACAGCTCCCCGCAGTCGGAGACGAACCCTGGCGCCAGCCTGGTGTCCCCGTCCGGGGGCCGGAACTGCGGCGGCTGGGTGTCCATGTGCGGACCGTGATGGGTGACCACCACCGCCGGGCCTTCCGCCAAGCGTTCAGCCAGCCAGCTGCGCGAACCGAGATGCAGAACGCGGGTATCCGCTGGCTGCAGGCGCCGCCCCTGGTACCGGATCAGGCGGTAGTCGTTCAGGCCTTCGGCCACCCGCCCCGCCCCAACCTCCCGGTCTCCCGTGATTTCCAGGTCCGTCCAGAGGGTGGCGCCGAGGAAGCGGACCCCGGCGATGGTGGCCACCCCCCGCTCTACGACTTGGACGTTAGCCGTGTCCCGGGCGGCGTCCCGGCACGCCTGGTAGGTCTCTTCCAGGTCGCGCCCATAGGCCTCGTGGTTGCCCAGCACGTAGAGCACTGGGAGCTTCGGAAAGGTGCGGTGCGGTCCGCCCAGGCGATGCCGGCCGCCCCCTTGTGGATGTCGCCGGCGAGGACCAGCACATCCGCCTCCTCGTTGATCCGCTCGGCGCGGATGGAATTGATCGGGCCGCCGCCCCGGGCCAGATGGTCCGCCGCGTAGAACTCCAGGTGCAGATCACTCAGGTAGGCGATACGCACTTCAGCCTCCGAGCAGGATCCGGCGCACCTCCATCAGCTGGCGCACATCGTTGGCGGCTCGGTGGGCATAGATGTCCTGGGCGTTTAGCCGCTCCCAGGCCAAATCCATGGCCACCTGGTACGCCGTGGCGTCCCCGCGGGCGAGGCCCACCAGGTGCCACTTGGCGTCCTTCCATGCGATCCCCGGGTCGGGGAACTCGCCAAGGGTGTCCTGGATCAGCCGGTGCACCCAATCCTTGTCGGCGCCAGAGGTGGCCATCACGGTTTTCCCGGTAAGCTGGCGCACCACCTCTTCGGCCACCTGACGGGGCGGCAACCCGTGCTCGGCGAGGTGGGCGCGGGATAGGCCGTGCACGCCCTGAGCAGCCGGATCCCAATCGGTCCAGTCCTCCATCCCGGTGGGATCGATCAGGTAGGACCGGATGATCCCGGTGGTGACGTCGCCCCAGGCCACCTCGATCGGGTAGCTATAGAATTCGTCCAAGCTGGAGGCCTCGCAGTCTAGGAAAAACATTCCCTCGCCTTCATTCACTGCCCATTCAGTATGGCTAAAGCCCGAGCTACATCATCGTCCTGCAGCCCCTGCTCGGGGTCGACCTCCACGACCGGGTAGCCAAGGCCATCGCGGTCGCCCCACTGGTCGTCCAGGGCTACCCAGGCCACGGGCTCTCCGTTGCGACGGAGCCAGTCGGCCACCTCCTCAAAGCGCCGGCAGAAGGAGTAGGCCAGATCCGGATCCGTAGTCCCCACCAAGGGCGCATCCGGCCAACCCGCGGCGGCCAATAGATCGCTGATCTCCCCGAGCTCCAGCACCGTCCGCCAATCACTGGAGACGATGACCTGCGCCTCGGCCTCGACCACCAGGTCCCGGACCCGGCCCACCAAGCGGTCCTCCAAGAGCGCACACCGCTCGGGATCTACCCAGCGCCAGGTGCAGCCCTCCCCTTCGTTGACCGTCCCAGAATCGAAACGCCCTTGACCGGGCGCCAAGGTGGATCTGCGGTTCACTACCCCATCGAAGTCCAAAAACAGCACGCGGTTCGCAGTTACCACATCAACCTCCCAGCAGAATCCGGCGCACCTCCATCAGGTGGCGCACCACCTCCTCGGCCACCTGCCGGGGCGGCAACCCGTGCTCGGCGAGGAGGGCGCGGGACAGCCCGTGCACGTCCTGGGCGGCCGGGTCCCAATCGGTCCAGTCCGCCATCCCGGTGGGACCGATCAGGTAGGAATGGATGGTTCCGGTGGTAACGGACCCCCAGGCCACCTCGATGGGATAGCTGTGCCACTCGTCGAGGCTGGAAGCCTCGCAATCGAGGAAATACATCCCACGCACCCTTTCACTTGCAGCCGAGCAGAACCAGGACTTGCCGCACATCGGCCGCATGTAGCCCCTGCTCGGGGTCGATATCTAGGCTCCTCGACGCCGCAAATGGATTTCACATAGTCTTTGCGGACACGAAAAGCCTGGTTCGGACTGCCACTTACCCCACGTTTTGAGGTCCCGCATGCAGAGCAAGGACATCCTCGCCCTCGGACTGGGCCTGGAATCGCCCTGGGAGCTGGTCGACCAAGAGCTGAACACCGAGGTCGAGCCTTATGAGCTGCATATGCGGGTCAGCGCCCCTCGCGGCTCCCTGTTCCCTTGCCCGGAGTGCGGTCAGTGGTGCAAGGCCCGGGATTTCAAGGAAATGACCTGGCGCCACCTCAACTTCGCCCTCGCACCACGCCTACATTACGGCGGACGTGCCCCGCACCGATTGCCCCGACTGCGGCGTCAAGCGGATTACGGTGCCGTGGGCCCGCGAAGGGAGCCACTTCACGCTGCTGTTCGAGCAGGTGGCCCTGTCCCTGGTCCGCGAAATGCTGGTCAACGCCGCGGCCCGCCAGATGGGCGTCACCGACAAGCGCCTATGGCGCGTTGTTAACCAATATGTTTGCCGGGCCAAGGCCCAGATCGATCTCAGCGATGTCAGCGCCATCGCGCTGGATGAAACCGCCGCCAAACGGGGCCAGCACTACGTCACCGTCTTCATCGACCTGGAGCGGACGGCGAATCCCGTGATCTTCGCCACCCCCGGCCAGGACAAGGACGCCCTGCGCCGCTTCCGGAACCACCTGCAGGCCCAGGGCGGCGCAGCCAACGGCGTCTGGGAGGTCGTCTGCGACATGTCCCAGGCCTTCCAGACCGGGGTCACCGAGACCTTCCCCAACGCCTCGCTGACCACCGATTGGTTCCACGTCGTCCAGCGCGTCACCGACGCCATGAACGATGTGCGCAAGGCGGAAGCCCGGACCCTCAAGCTGCCCAAGGGCGCCCGCTGGGCGACCCTCAAGGCCAGCGAGCGTCGGCGCAGCCGCCGCCAGGACCAGGCCCTGGCCGAGCTGGAGGCCAGGCAGGCGCGGCCACCGGCCAGGCTTACGCCATCAAAGAGAAGCTGCGTTGGGTGCGCCAGGCGGCTTCCCGACAGGCGGCCCGCTGGCACCTCACGCGCTTCCTGCGCTTAGCTAAGGCCCGCACGGCTGGCATCGAGGTCCTTGAGCCCATGCAGAAAGCTTTGGCGACCATCGGGCACCAGTTCGAAGCCATGCTCCGGCGTTGGCGCTCAACCTATTCCAATGCCCGTCTGGAAGGACTCAACAGCACCTTCCAGGCGGCTCGGGCGCGGGCCCGCGGCTACCGCAACCAGCAGACCTTCATTACCATGATCTATCTGCTTGCCGCGCCCATCGGCAAAGTGGGAATCTATGGCCTGCTTCCGTTTTGCAAGCCACCGGGTTTGGAGGAGGGACGGGTTGCGCCAATCTATTCGGCCTCTTG
>NZ_JBGUAW010000014.1 GCF_041821045.1 Thiohalorhabdus sp. Cl-TMA
AGGTCTTCAATCTGTTCGTACTGTGCTTGGGTGATTTCCATTAGCACAGTATATCAAATAGCGTTAACAGGCCCTAGGAGAACAAGCTATGGCCGATGACCCCCGTAGTGCGCACCCATCCGGCGACGGCCCCGCGGAGCGCGAGGCCGGCTGCGGCTTCCAGGAGGCCACGGACCTGGCCACCCGTCTGGCCCGGCTGGGTCTGGAAACGGCCGCCACCCCGCTTACCTGGCTGCCCGGCCCGGCCCGCGAGCACCTCCGCCACAACGCGGCCAGCGCCCTTCGCGGCCTGGCCGTGGGCCCGAGGGTGCTTTCCGGAATCCTCGAGGAGGTGGCGCGCGAGGTGCAGGTGCCGCTGGAGGAGTCCCACCTGGGGAGCCGCCGCCGGCAGGAGGCCCCCGAGGAAGAACCCTCCGCCGGGGACGCGTCCCGCCGGGCGGACGGGGAGGACTGAAGGCCGTGCGGGTTCTGATCCTGGGCGGCGGCTACGCCGGTCTGCGCACGGCCCTGGACCTGGGCGCCCTGCGGCGAAAGGGGCAGCTACCGGAAGCGGTCCGGGTGGACCTCGTGGAGCGCGCCCCTTGCCATGAGGTGGTGGTCTGGATGCATCAGGTGGCCGCGGGAACGCTGGCCCCCGAACAGGCCTGCATCGATTACGGCGACCTGCCCCTGGACGGGGTAGACCTCCATCAGGCCGCGGTGGAGTCCCTGCATCCCGGATCCCGACGCGTGGACACCGATATCGGCCCCTTCTCCTACGACCTGCTGGTGGTGGCCCTGGGGTCCCTGCCCACCGCCCCGGAAATTCCCGGACTGGCCGAGCAGGCCCATACGCTACGCGACCGGGCGGGCGCCGAGACCCTGCACGATGCCCTGGAGAGCGCCTTCGCCCGGGCCGCTCCTCACCCCGACCGTGATACGCGGCGGCGCCTTCTGACTACGGTGGTGGCAGGGGGCGGCTACACGGGCTGCCAGCTCGCCGGCGAGCTCGCCCATCGCCTGCCCGACCTGGCCGACCGCCACGGTGCCCCGCTGGACGACGTCCGCCTGATCCTCTCGGAATCCCGCGACCGGCTCCTTCCGGAGATGGATGCCTGCCATGGGCGGGCGGCGCGGAGGATCCTGGAGCGCAAGGGTGTGGAGGTGCGCCTGGCGGCACCCCTGGAGCGGATCACCGAGGATACGGTGGTTCTGGGTGGAACCGGTGCTCCGCACGGCGTGCTCGTCTGGGCGGGTGGTATGCGTGCGCCGGAATTCCTGCGGGAGGCGGGACTCGGGGTCAACCGGCAGGGCCGGATGATCGTCGACGGCGGCCTGTGCTGTCCGGACCATCCGGATATCCTCGCCGCGGGGGACTGCGCCGTGCGCAAGGAGCCCGACGGTGGCGAGACCGCCACGCCGGCCACGGCCATGGAGGCCATGTACCAGGGCCGCTACCTGGCCGCCCTGATCCGAGACCGCGTCCGCGGCCGTTCTCCACTGACCGCGTATATGCCCAACCGCCTGGGCCTGCTGGTGTCCCTGGGGGACGGGGACGCCGTGGGCAACGTGGGCCCGATCCCCATGCAGGGCCGCGCGGCGGGCCTCATCAAGAACGGCGCCGAGCGCACCTATCCAGACACGCTCCTGCGCCCGCACGCCGAGCCCTTCCTGAGCCCGGACTTCCTCCGGCCCGTTTAGCGGGCTCCCCGGAAAGCCCTACTGGATACGGTCCCGGGCGGTTCGGGTAGGACGGCGTTGGCGGGATAGGGCGCCGAGGCTATTGGCGCTTCATTCAGCGGGCAGGCGGCCCTGGAGCCGGGCGGCCTTGACGGTGTTCTCCAGCACGCAGGCCACGGTCATGGGACCGGTGCCGCCTGGGTTGGGGGTGACCGCGCCGGCCACTTCCTGTACCGAGTTGAAATCCACGTCGCCCTCGATGCCGGCGTCCGTGGGCGTCATGCCCACGTCGAACACGGCCGCGCCCGGTTTGATGTGCTCGGCGGTAATGAGCCCGGGGCTGCCCGCCGCGGCCACCAGAATGTCGGCCTCGCGGGTAACGGTGGCCAAGTCCGGGGTGCGGGAGTGCGCCAGGGTCACCGTTGCGTCGGCGCCGCGCGCGCTCAGCAGCAGGGTGAGCGGCAGACCCACCACCGTGGAGCGGCCCACGATGACCGCGCGGCGGCCTTCCGTGGGAATGCCGTAGTGCCCGATCAGGCGCATGACGCCCAGGGGCGTGCAGGGAATCAGGCCGGTAACGCCCCGCACCAGGCGGCCCAGGTTGCCTTCGGTGAGCCCGTCGATGTCCTTCTCCGGCGGCACGAGCCCGGTCACCGCATCGGCGTCCAGGCCGCCGGGCAGGGGTAGCTGGACGATGATGCCGTGCACCTCGGGGTCGGCCACCAGCTCCCGGACGGCCTCCTCCAGGTCCGCCTGGGCGATGTCGGCGGGCAGCCGGAGCAGGCGCGTGCGCAGACCGAGGTTATCGGCCTGCCGGTCGCGCATGCGGATGTAGCGCTCGCTGGCCTCGTCCTCGCCGACCATCACCGTGGCCAGCGTCACGTCGGGACCGCCCTCGGCCGCCAGGGTGGCGCCCAGGTTCTCACGCAGGCTGCGGGCCGCCTCCCGGCCGTCGAGAAGCAGGGCCTGTTGTCCGGAATTCGCCGTCATGATCTCGACTCACTGAATAGGAGCGCCCGCCTCGGCCGAGGCGGGCACCAGCTGAAAGCCCCGACGCTTCCCGCTAAGCGGGGCTGTCGGGCTGTTTCTCGGGATGGAGATAGATCAGGTTCTTGCCCAGCTTGCCGCCGTAGTTGCCGGCGGAGATGCGCACCAGGCCCGGGGTCTCCTTGGCCGCCTCAATGGCCGCCTGGGTGGCGTCGATGACGGACTGCAGGTCCCGGCCGTTCATGATGATCTCCATGACCGAGCTCACGCCGGCCGGCAGGCCGGGGTCGATCTCGGGCTCGTCCTGCAGGGTCGGGCAGAAGCGCTCGAAGGTGGAGGCGATGGTGAAGGAGTAGTTGCTCCCCGCCTTGGAGCCGCTGCCGGCGATACCCCCCGGGAACGGCATGTTCACGCCGGGGATCTGGTCCACCGCCGCCACGCCGCGCTCGGCGGCGGCCAGGGCGGCATCGGTGTCCTCGCCGAAGAACCACAGGTTGCCGCCCATGAGGCCCTCGGTGTAGCCGAGGCGGCGGTCCATGACGAACTCCCCGCTCAGGATCGGCGTCACCCAGACCTTGCGGCCGTAGCGCTCGTCGCGGAACTGCCAGCCGTTGCCGAAGTAGGAGACCTTCCGGCCCATCTGGTAGTAGGTGTCGCTATCGACCAGATTGAAGCAGGCCGCCGTGGGGCAGGTGAGAACGTTCTGGGAGATGCGCGCCAGGGCGGCCTTCTCCAGGGCCTCCACCCGGTCCGGACGAAACTTCGGCATGTGCAGCTGAATGATGGCGCCGATGCGGCCGTCGGGCGTAGGGAAGGACTCGTCGTCCCCCCCGGGGCCCACGATGCGCGTGACGCCAGCCTCGCAGTCGCAAAGGATGGTGCTGGACCCGTGGCCGGTGGCCGCGTTGACGGCGTGCTGCAGCCAGGTCCGATCCCGGGCGGTTACCAGGAATTCGACGTAGATGCTCTTGAATGCCTCGGCATAGGTATCGTCGACTAGGGCCGCCGCCATGGTTTATCCCCTGCCCTTGCCGTTGAAGACGCCTTCCTCGGTCACGATCTTGTCCATATAGACGTCGTGGTCGTCCACGGGGATCTTGTCGAAGATCTGGGCCTCGTAGCAGATCGCGACGAGCGGGGCATCCGGGCGCACGCGCTCCAGCAGGCGGTCGTAGTAGCCCTGGCCGTTACCCATGCGGCCGCCGGTGCGGTCGAAGCCGACGCCGGGCACGATCACGAAGTCCAGGTCCTCGGGGGCGACCTCCTTGCCCGTCTCGCCCCAGCGCTCCTTGGGCGGCTCGAGGATCTGCCACTTTCCGACCACCAGCTCGTCCATGTCCTCCAGCACGTACAGGCCGAGCTTGTTTTCGCCGTTCTCGTCCGAGGTGCAGTAGGGAACCACGATGGTCTTGTCGCTGGCGAGGGCCTCGGGCAGGTACTGGCGGGTACGAAGCTCGGTGCGGGCATCGATGTACCACATCACGGTCTTCGCCTGCTGGTACTCGGGCAGGGCGACGAGATGCTCGATGGCCTTCTGGCTGACCTCGTCCTTGTTCTCCTGGGCCTTCCGCGCATCGTAGGCCCGTCGACGCATATCCTGCTTGTCTTCCATCAAATCTCCCCTGTACGCCAGTCCAATGGATTGGGAGGAATCGTTTTCCTGGTCTCGGTTGCCCCGGGTCCGGAGGCGGTCTTTTCTCTGCTCGTGGGCATACTCTGCCAGGGGTACGCCCGATGATCCAGCGTCACCCCTTGCAGCCCACTAGGCAGACCATTCATGCAAGGGTACAGTTCCCCAAGGGGAGACTGCTTCTCGCACAAAGACGAAAGAGTATATCAGATCCCGCGCCCGGACCCCAGCACGGCGGGCGCGGCAGCTTGGCGCGCTCCGGGCGGGGTGTTACCGCGTCCCCGCTCCGTAGCGGACGGAGCCCCAAGGTACCCCGACCTCCCGCCAGGCTCACCAACCGGGGGCTCCCTACGGTCGAAACGCGGCCCCGAAGCCCCTCAGGCACGGAACCCCCGACGGAAAGTCCGGGCCCGGTGCCGATTGGAAGCTATTCCTCTTCCCTTGCGCGGACGTACTCCTGAACCCCCGAGGGGTCGTGGATTTCGATCTCCGGGTAACGATCGAGCACCCTCCCGGGGAAGCCAGTATCCGCTCCCCGCACGACGGCCCGAAGGAAGGCGATCACGGCATCGTTCTGGAGGCGGAGCGCCCGGCCGCCATCCAGCGATCCGAAGAGCCCGGCGTGGAACGGCGGCCGCGCGGACAAGGTGAGATCCATCAGTCCCAGATGATCGAGACCGTCCACGCGCCAGCGGTGGATGTCCTCGCGCTCGCCCATGGTGGACCATTCCTCCCAGGCGTAGTCGGTGGGATCGAAGTCCGGCGCCTCCTGCTTCCGATCGGAGAGCAGAAGCAGCATGGGCGCCCGCAGCTCCTCGTCGAAGAGCCCGGGGTGGTAATTCTCGCCGTCGAGGTTGACCACGGCGGCACAGTGCCGGTCGGCTTGGCAGGCACTCGCCGCCGTGGTGCCGCCGAAGGACATGCCGAGATGGGCGCGCCGGTCCAGAGCGGCGCGTGCTATCACGTCAGCCACGGTGCGCGGCGGATCCTCTTCCAGGGCCCGGATCACCGCCAGCACGTCGGCCCGCCAGGCGCGCGCGCTCTCGCCCAGCCGATGTTCGGCCAAGGCCGCCTTGAAGGTGTCGAGGGCGGCGAGGCGCTCGGCGTGGCCGGCCCCGCCAGTGAATGCCTCGGCGGCCTCCTTGAAGGTTCGGCCCGCCTTCGGATCCCCCACGCCCTGCGGCCCGGTCTGCGGCACGGAGCGGACCAGTGTGCCGTCCTCCAGACGGACGGCGGCGCCGTCGCGCGGGTGGGCCACGCTGAAGACGACGAAACCGTGGCTGGCGAGCCGCTCCATGAGGGCCGTATTCTGGGCCCGGTAGGACCAGAAGCCGTGGTTGAAGAGGGCCACGGGAAAGGGGCCGCCCTTGGCGGCCACCGGCGCACCCGGACGCGAATGCGCCCGCACGGAGTGCAGCTGCGTGAGCCGGAAGCCCCACAGCCCGAAGTTGCGCGCCGTGGAGACCAGCTCGTCCAGCGTCCGCCGCCGGGTCAGGTACGGACGCGTCCAGGCTGCCTCCCCGGCCCGTGCCGGATACCAGACGGTCACCGGCAGCGTGCGCGGCCGATCCGCCGGCGCGTACAGCACGCCCTTCCGCCTGTGGTCGACCACCTGGAAATGGCGCATGCCCACCTTGTGGGGCCCGTCCGGATCGGGGAGGGCGAACACGGGGAAGAAATAATAGGGAAGCGCGGCGGCGACGGCAGCCGTAACGACCACCACACCGGCGAGGGGGCGGCGGGTGGACGGATCGCCAGCGTGCCGGAGCCGGTTCGCCAACAAGGCAAAATTCAGCAGCAGGGCCACCGCCAAGGCCGGCGCCACCTCCCACCGCAGGCTCCAGGCGGCGACACCCCCGGTTGCCAGGGCCGTCAGGGCGAGCACCCACAGCGTCGGCCTCCGACGCCGGGAACCGGGCAGGCAAAGCAGCACGCCGAACGCCAGCAGGCTGGCGATGGTAAGGGAATCGGGTAGCGGCAAGGCGCTCTCACCTCCAGGGGGGGAATCGGGGAATGCCGGGCGAAGCCGGCCCGACGCACCGCGGCCCGTGCAGCCGGCCGAAAAGCGGCGGCACGGGCCCGGCTCTCACGGGGCCATGGGAAGCGACTACCAGTGGTAGCGCATCTTGGCAGTCACGCTGCGCTCGTCGCCGTAGTAGCAGGCGCTGAAGCTCGGATAGCAGGTGCTGATGTACTCCCGGTCGAGGATGTTGGTGGCATCCACCGTGAGATCCACATCCTCGTCCAGGGCATAAGAGGCCGAGGCGTCCACCACCGTGTGGCTGGGGATCCGCAGCGTGTTGGCCTCATTACCCCAGGTCTTTCCGATGTAGCGCACCCCGACGCCGGCCTTGAGCCCCTCTAGAATCGTTTTCGGCCGGAACCGGTGCGACAGCCAGGTGGAGGCCTGGACCTCCGGCATTCGCGTGGTCTCCTTGCCCTTGTTTGCGCCTTCCGTGATCTTGCTTTCGAGGAGGCTGCCGGTGCCGACGAAGCTCCAGCCGCTGCCCACGTCCACGCGCGCCTCCAGTTCGGCGCCACGCACGCGGAACTCGCCGCGCTGCTCGTAGGCGGGCCCCACGTAGACGAGTCGGTTGGACTCCTCGATCTGGAATGCGGCCAGGGTGAACAGGGCGTTGAAGTGGTTGGGGCGGTATTTAAGGCCGGCCTCGTACTGGACGCCCTCCTCGGGATCCGGCTGGCCGCCGCTCGCCAGGGTCTCGGTGCGCGGCTGAAAGGACTGGGCATAGCTAACGTAAGGCACCAGCCCCAGGTCGGAGACATAGCTCATGCCCACCCGTCCGGTGAACGCCTTGTCCTTATGGTGCGCGGTCTCATCGACGAGGTGGTCCTCGGTCTTCTGCCTGACCAGATCGTAGCGGCCGCCGAGATTCAGCACCCAGCGGTCGTCCAGGGTAAGCTCGTCGCTTACGTAGACGCCGAGGTTGGTCTCGGTGTAGCTGTCGTCCACGAAGGGTGGCAGCGAAAGCACCGAATCCCCGGAATAGTCGGGGTCGTAGACGTCGATGGTCGTCGCGGTGCCGTACTTCTGCTCTTCGTCGGTCTCGTCGTAGCTGATGTCGACACCGAAGACCGTCTTGTTGGCGACGCCCTCCCAGCTCCTGTCCACGTGAAGCTGGGTATCCGCCACCAGACCCCGCGACTGGCCGTCCACGGCATAGGCGGCTCGGTTTAGGGTCCGCTGATCCGGCTGCAGACCGAGGCCGTAAACGGTGTCATAAGCCACGGAGAGCCAGGTGAACCGGGCGTTCTGGCGGAGCTCCACCCCTTCGGAGAAGGCGTGGCGGAACTGGTAGCCTACCGAGCCTTCCTCGGTGTCGTAGCGGTTGAAGTCGGGATCGCCGCTGAAAAAGCTGCGCTTCACCTCGCCGTTGGGGTTCGAGTCCAGCGACCCCGCCCTCGGCACTCCGGCCGCCGGGATCGCCTCGGTCTTGGTGTAGTTGGTGAGCACCGTCAGCGAGGTGGCGTCGGTGGGCCGCCAGGTCAGTGCCGGGGCGATGTAGACGCGGTCATCCTGGCTGAAGTCCAACTGCGTCTCCCCATCCTGTACCAGGGCCGTCAGGCGGCCCAGCACCGCGCCGTCGCCGGTGAGCGGCCCGCCCGCGTCGAAGCCGCCCTGGCGCATTTTCTGGGTGCCGGCGCCGATGAAAACCTCGCCCATGGGATAGTCGGTGGGGCGCTTGGTGATCAGATTGATCATGCCGCCCGGCGAGTTCTGGCCATAGAGGGAGGAAGTGGAGCCCTTGAGCACCTCCACGCGCTGGATCCCGTAGGGCACCGCCCGCGATTGCAGGAAGGAACCGTTCAGGCGCCGCTCCAGGCCGTCCCGATAGCTGCCGGACTGGCCCTGGTCAAAACCGCGGATCTTGAACAGGTCGAACCGGTCGTCCTGCCCGGAGTAATCGGTAAACACGCCCGCCGTGTAGTCGAGCGCGTCGTTGAGGTCGCGGACCGGCCGCTCCTCCAGCTCGTCGGTGGTGACGATGGAGATGGACCGGGGTGCTCGCTCCACCGCCGTACCGAGCTTGGAAGCCGTGCTCGTCCGCTGGGGCACCAGGGTGGCATCCGGGCCCACCGGGCTTTCCCGCATGGCACGCACGGTGATGTCCCCCAGGCGGGACGAGCCCTTGCCGCCCTCCGCCCCGGAGCGTCGCAGGGTCACCGTGTGGTTGCCGGAGAAGCGGTATACCAGACCGGTCCCGGCCAGCAGCTTGGTCAGTGCCCGCTTGGCGGTGAGACGACCCCGGACGCCCTTCGTGCGCAGATCCGCAACCTGCTCGGTCTTAACCGCCACCTGCAAGCCCGTTTCCCGACCAAACTCCGTAAGCGCGGAGGACAGCGCCTGCGCCGGGATGTCGAATCGCTGCTTCTTCGGCGATTCCGTTTCCGCCTGGGCCACCAGGAGTGGCGGCTCGTATCCGGCAGCGGCCGGAGCAGCCGCCCCGTAACCGATCAGGGCGCAGACCCCCACAAAGGCGGCCAGCCTCCCCTTTCTTCCCTTCTTCCCCTTCTCTGTACATCCCCCCTTATCCAAGGTGCCATACGGCCCGTTGGGATACATGCCCGCCCCCTATCGCTTGCGGAAAATTGGCTGCGAATTCGTCGCATTCGCAGCTCTTCGGGGGACAAGACGAATCAGCGGGGCGGAATTTAAGGGGGGGAAGCGAATTTTTTTCGATACGGGCCGGACGGAGATCCCGAACGGTCTTCAGGTTGGACCGGACAGCCGGGGGCGCTCACTCCCGGGCGGAGACCACCACCAGATAGGGGGTGTATTCCGTTACCCGGGCGTCCCGGGTGCCCGCCGCGGCTCGGAGGGCCGCCAGCGGATGGTCGAGATTGAACACCCCGGTCACCCGCTGGCCGGCAAGCTCCCGGTCCCGGAGCCAGATCATGCCGCGGTGGTGATGACCGATCCGCTCGATCACCTCGGTCAGCGTCATGCCGTCCACCACCAGCCGTCCCTCGCGCCAGGAGGCGATATTGGCGACGGCGGTACGGGTCCTGCTGACGGTTCCGGTGTCGCGCGCCATGCGCAGCCGTTCCCCGGGGGATAACTGCACCGACCGCCCGCCGGCCCCTTTTAGGCGAACCTCCACGGACCCGGATCGCACCGCTACGGAGACCGATTCCTCACCGGCCTCGACACCGTAAGCCGTGCCCTTGGCCGTGGCCGTGACCGCCCCGGTGCTGACGGAGAAGGGACGCTCCGCGGAGGGCTCCACCTCGAAGAAGGCCCGACCCCGCAGCAGGCGGACCCGTCTCGCCGATGGCCCGTAACGCACGCTTACCGCGCTCTCGGCGCCGAGGTACACGGTGCTGCCGTCTCCGAGCGCCACCTTTCGTACCTCCCCGACACCGGTCAGGTAGTCCGCTCCCAGGTAGAGCCAGGGCGCCCAGAGCGTCAGGAGTCCCGCCAACAGCGCGGTGGCAGCCATCCCCGCCGTCAGACGACCGCCGGGGATGCGCATGGGGGGAATGCGCGTCGAACGGCGCCCGCGGACCTCCCGCCCGGTTTCCGGCCCGGATGGAGACGCCGGGGCGAACCGTTCCGCATAATCCCGAGGAAGGCTTTCCGCAAGCTGCCACGTGTCCGCGACGCTGCGGTAGGCGGCTTCATGCGCGGCACTCCGCCTCCGCCAGGCCGCGAGCTCCGCCCGCACGTTCTCGTCCTCGGGCGCGGCCTCCACCAACAGCAGCCAGTCGATGGCCTCCTCGCGCAGCGACGCTTGCTCCGGATGCTCAGCGGTCATGACGGAAGCTGCCCTCCGGCGTCCCTAACGATCCATGGAGTCGGATGGCGGCCAATGATATAGACGGCGATCCGGCGATCAAACATAACCATCCATTCGCGCCGAGGCGTGCCGTATCGCGTCCTTGACGAGCTGATGCGCGCGTACCACGGAAATGCCCAGACTGTCCGCTACCTCCTGGAGCGTTCTCCCCTCCAGTCGATGCATGTCGAATGCGATGCGGGTCCGTTCCGGGAGCTCGGCCAGGGCCTCCGCCAGTATCCGGAGCTGGTCCTGCTGGAGAACCGCCTGCTCCGGCGTGGCGGAGGGACCCGCGACCTCGCCGGGCTCGGAAGTTTCGGCGTACTCCGGGGCGCCGGCTGATCGCCTTTTCCAGTCCAGGGCGAGGTTCCGGACAATCCGATACAGGTACGAAACGGGACTGGAGACGGTAGGCTCCACCGCTTCCGGGTCCGGGGCCTCCTCCCCGGTGTCCTGCCGGCGGGCGCTGAAGCGGATATAGGCCTCCTGGACGATGTCCTCGGCGTGCGCCCGGGAGCCCACCACATGGGCGGCATACTCGATCAGCCTGGCCTGGTGCTGCCGATAGAGCTGGAGATCGGAGGGGCCCGGTTTCAATGCGCAACCCGTGTCGCCGGTTGTCGGGGGAGGGATTCCGGCCCATGAATCTATACTAACTGAGAAGCATTCTCAACATCATTTGGGGTCCGACCGCCGGGACGGGCCCCTTGGACTATGAGCGCGGTTCCCGCTCGCGCGCGAGCAGAGCGCGCTTACGCTTGACGCCCCAGCGATAGCCCGCGAGGCCACCATCCGTCCGCACCACTCGGTGACAGGGGATGGCCACAGCCAGCGGATTGGCGGAGCACGCCCGCGACACGGCGCGGGCGGACCCGGGCCGGCCCACTGCCCGGGCGATCTCCGCATAGGTGCTGGTGGACCCGGCGGGGATGCGTGCCAGGGCCTCCCACACCCGCTGCTGAAAAGCGGTGCCGCGGATGTCCAGCGGCAGCTCCACGGGCATGGCGGGCTCCTCCACGAGTCCCACCACCTTCGCCACGAGCCCCTCGAAGCCCGGGTCGGCACCGATCAGCTCGGCGCGCGGGAAACGCTCCTCGAGGTCGTGCACCAGTACCTCGGGGTCATCGCCGAGCAGGATGGCGCAAACCCCACGCTCCGTAGCTGCGGCCAGGATCGAGCCCAGCGAGCATTCGCCCACGGCGAAACGGATCCTCGCCTCGGCGCCTCCGGAACTGAACTGAGTCGGCGTCATGCCGAGCAGCTCGCCCGAACGGGCGTAGAAGCGTCCAGGAGAGCCGTAGCCGGCCGCGTACAGGGTCTCCGTCACAGGGATGCGCTCGCGCAGGCCACGGCGCAGGCGCCTGCCGCGGTGCGCCTCCGCATAGGCGCGCGGCGTCAGGCCGGTGACCGCCTTGAAGATGCGGTGCATACGGGAAACGCTGAGGCCGGCGTGGGCCGCCAGCGTCTCCAGCGACGGCACCTCAGCGCTGGCCTCGATGCGCCGACAGAGCGCGGCCACCCGCTCCGCGTCACGGGCGGCGGATGGCGCCTCATCAGGCCGGCATCGCCGGCACGGGCGAAAGCCGGCACGCTCCGCCTCCCGCGGTCCGTCATGGAAGACGACGTTCTCGGGCCGCGCGCGGCGAGCGCCGCAAGAAGGACGGCAGTAGACGCCGGTTGTCCGGACCGCGTAGACGAAGGTGCCGTCCGCCTGGGGATCGCGGTCCCGGACGGCCTGCCAGCGCGGATCCGATTGCACATCGGCGGCCGGAATCCGATTGTCGGTATGTTCGCTCGCCATGGGAGCGCCCTCCTCCGTCCGTTACACGATACGGAACATGCTAGCCTCCCGGAGAACACCCCGCACTCCGGGTCTTGCTCTCGAATTTCCCCGGCACCAGTGCGGCGGTATGCCCTGCCTCCCGCTCATTGGGCCGCCGGTTCCGGAAAGCTCCGCGGAATCGGCTTCAGGCCCTCCATACACGCCGCCATGATTCGTCGCACCCCCCATGTTCATTTTTTTCAGGAAAATGAGCGCGATTCCCCGCTCAGGAGGTAAGATCCCGGTAGCGTATACGGACAAGCGAAGAACGACGGGCGGGGGTCGGGATGAGCCACTTCGAAGCAACCAACCGGTATATCAGGAAGGCCTCGGAGGTGCTGGACCTGGGCCAGCGGATCGAGCGCCACCTGATAGCCCCGGACCGGGAAGTCTCGGTGCAGGTCTCCACCACCCTGGACAACGGCAATGTGGCATCCTTCCGGGGATTCCGGGTGCAGCACAAGAACGTCCGCGGGCCATTCAAGGGCGGACTGCGCTTCCACCCGACGGTGGACATGGACGAGGCGCGCACCCTGGCCAGCCTGATGACCTGGAAAACCGCGCTGGTGGATGTCCCCTTCGGTGGCGGCAAGGGCGGCATCGATTGCGACCCCGGCGCGCTGTCGGAGGGCGAGCGGGAGCGCCTGACCCGGAAATTCACCCAGAACATCCAGGAGATCATCGGGCCCCAGACCGACATCCCGGCTCCCGACGTGAACACTGGCCCGCAGTTGATGGCCTGGATCATGGACGAGTACGCCAAGTTCCGCGGCTTCACCCCCGCGGTGGTCACGGGCAAGCCCGTCCACCTCTCCGGCAGCCTGGGCCGGGACGCCGCCACCGGCCGGGGGGTGAGCATCGCCACCCGGGAATACTTCCGCCGCCTGGGCGAGGGGCTCGCGGGCAAGCGGTTCGTGGTTCAGGGGTTTGGTAACGTGGGCTCGCACCTGGCGCGCCTCTTCCACGAGGCGGGCGGCAAGGTGGTGGCCGTATCGGACGCGACAGGGGCCGTCCGGGACGAGCGGGGACTCGACATCGCGGCGCTCCTCGATCACCGCGACGGGAGCCACCCGCTAACGACCTTCCCCGCTGACGAGGTGGCCCGGGACGAGGTCCTGTTCCTGCCCTGCGACGTCCTGGTGCCGGCCGCCCTAGGCAACGTGATCACCCGGGAGAACGTCACCGACATCCGGGCCGATCTGATCGTCGAGGCCGCCAACGCCCCGATCACTCCCGATGCCCATGAAACCCTGGAGTCCCGCGGCGTGCGCGTCCTGCCGGATATCCTCGCCAACGCGGGCGGCGTCACCGTCTCCTATTTCGAGTGGGTGCAGAACATCCAGCAGTTCCGCTGGACCGAAGAGCAGGGGAACGACCAGCTCGAGGACACCATGCGGCGCGCCTGCGACAAGGTCTTCGCCATTGCCGCGGAACGGAACGTGGACTTCCGCACCGCCGCCTTCATCGTCGGCCTGGGACGGGTCGCCCAGACCATGGTAACGAGGGGGATTCAATGAAGACCGGAGAACCGGTTTCCGTCGAGGCCCTCGAAGGCCTGACGCTGTTCGCCGAGCTTTCCGCGGACGCCCGCCACGCCCTGGCATCCATCTGCACGGCACTGGACCTGGATAGCGGCGAGGCCTTGGTCCGCGAGGGGGAAACCAGCCGCGACCTCTACATCCTCACGGCCGGCACGATACGCATCTCCAAGACCGACCGGGGCGAGGAGCGGGAGCGGGAGCGGGAGCTCATGGTACCGGAAGCGGTGATCGGCGAGCTGAGCCTGATCCTGGGTGAGCCGCGATCGGCCACGGCCGCCGCCGTGGGTGGGCGAGGCCTCGGTACTGTGCATCGACGGTGGGCACTTCCTGGAGCGCCGCGCGGCAGGAGACCTCCCGGCCCTGCAGATGGGCTGGCTCATCCTTACCAAGCTCGCCCGCCACCAGTCCGCCATGAACCGCGAGATCCTCGACCTGGCCCATGCGGCGCAGGACCGCGAAACCTCGCGGGACGAGGTATCGCTCCTGCGGGACAAGCTCTTCGCCGAGTGGTCATTCTAGGAGCGGGGGCGGACCCCGCCCCCTCAAGGAGCCAGTTTCCCTCCCAAACGGCTCACCCGATTGGTGCAACCGGGAATCCTTCCGCCCGTCCCGGCGCGCCTCCTTGCCGGTGCCCGCCGAAAGCCCGCCATCTTCAGGCTGAAACGGTATTTGCCTCCGAAAAGGGATGAAACCAGGAGGCCCGAAGTGTCCACACCCGATCCCAGCCTGAGCGACCTCTTCGCCGAGGAGGGAGTCACCAGGCACCTGCCGAGTGTCGTCGACGCCCTGACCCCGGAGCCGGACTTCGAGCGCTTTCTCGCGCGCGCCACGCCCCTGCAGCGGCAAGGCCATGACGCGCTACAGGGGGTCGGGCTGGCCCTGCCCGCCTCCGCGGATCGGCTCGATTTTTCCCTGGCACCGGCATCCCTCTGAGGACCAGCACTAAACCTCGTAATCCACCACCCGCCGCTCGCTCTGCACGTCGCCGATGAAGGGCTTCACGGCCTCGTGCTCGGGATGGGCCTGGTAGGCCTTCAGGGCCTCCCGGCTCTCGAACTCGGAGTAGAGCACCACATCCGCGGAGCTGTCCGTGGCGCTGAAATCCAGGCCCACCTCGATCTTCAGCAGGCCGGGGATCCGGCCCTCCAGGGCCTCCAGCTTCTCCTTGACCAATTCCGCATTGGCCGACCGGCCGTTGCCCTGGGCCTCTTCCTTCAGGCGCCACATGACGATGTGCTTGACCACTGGCACTGACTCCTTCGCTGGTTCGGTTTTCCTCGACGCCCCTCCCGACCGCTTCGAGGCGCCCCGCCGGATCCGGCGCTGGCCGGAGGATACCCCCTTCCGCCGCGCCGTGTAACCACTTGTCGCATCCGTGAAAGCGGCGCCCCTTTCCATTAGGGGCCGTCGCGGCCTCCCCAATTGCGCCCTGCCACGGGGGCGGCCGTAATTCCAGGAAGGATCCCCCGTTCATGGGGGAGCCGAAGCGCATTCGCCAACCCGGGAGGCCGATCATGAAAAGGCTTTGCAGGCTGCGTACCACCGGCACCGCCCTCATCGGCGTGGCCGGCATATCCCTGGCCCTTGCCGGCTGCGAGACGGGCGGCACGCTGCCCGAGATCGCCACCGAGGAGCAGGGGCCGCCCTACGGTGGACAGGCCTCCGTGAACTATGCCGACAGCCTCTGGATCGCCATGAACAACGCGCGCCTGGTGGGGGAGGACGCCTTCCACACGGTGCCCTACGAGGGACAGGAGCCCCACGGCGCCGTGCTGGAGACGCTCTACGGCGAGGTCAGCGCCGGCGGCATCGCCGGGGTGGCCGGCCACCGGGGCCAGGTGATCGTCAAGCGCAACTACACCGGCGAGGACATCACCAACGCCAAGGTGGCGGAGAGCCCGGGCGAATACCTCGATTCCATCACCGTCATGTTCAAGCGCGAGGAGGGCTACGACCCGGCGCACAACAACTGGTTCTGGGCCAAGTATGAGCCCGGCGGCACCGTCGCCACCAGCGAGGAGGGCGTCAAGCTCGCCGGTCGGGTAGCCAAGGGCGAGGAGAAGGGCTGCATCGCCTGCCACGCCCAGCAGAAGGAGAACGACTATCAGTTCAACAAGAGCGACTTCATCAACGAGTGACAGGCGGAGCCCCGGTCCGGAGCGTGTGACCTAGGCCACTGAACCGCGCCCCGGGACATTTGTCCCGGACACCCGGTTCTGGTTCAATACGCCGCTCATCCATTCTGGGAGAGCGGCATGCGGGCAACCCATTTCCGGGCGTTGCTGGCGGGGGGGCTGGCTTTTTGCACGGCGGCGGGCGCCGCCGAATCCACCTCCGGGCTGCGACTGCGGCCCATATCCCTGCCGGACACCCATACCATGCCGGCGGGCGCCACGGAGCTTTCCGCCCAGCTCGGGCTCTCCCGCTACTCCGACTCGGATTCCAGCCGCGACGTCACCGACCTGGACCTCGCTCCCGAGCTGGCCTACGGCATCACCGACCGCCTGGAATTCGGCCTGTCCAGTCCCTACCGCTACCGAGTGGACGACGGCGACAGCGGCCGCTGGCGCCATCTGGGAGGCCGGGTCACCTATCGCTTCTTGGAACGGCCCGACACCGGTCGGTACTCGGCCTTCACCCTCCGAGGCTCCACCCTCAACGACAGCGGCGACCCGCCGGTCTCCAGCGGGGAAAATACCTATAGCGCCGAATGGCACCTGAGCGAGCGGTCGGCGGTGAACGCCGTCAGCATCGCCCTGGGATACGCCAAGCGGGATTACCCGAAGGTCCGGAAAGAGCCCGCCTATAAGAGTGCGGTGGAATACTACGCTCAGTGGGCCTACGGGCATGTGCTCAGCCCGGAGCTGGCCTTCACCGGCGAGCTGACCTATAACTACGCCCGCGCCGACCGGCTGGGCAGCCTGGAGGTCATGCCCGGCCTGCGCTACACGAAGCCGGAGGCGGGCGTCTCCGTGGCCATGGGCCTGGGCTACTGCCCGGGTCTCGACGGCGCGCGGCCCGACGCCCGGGCGCTGCTGTCCCTCACCTACCGCCCGCCGGGGCCCGCCGGCCTCAGCCAGCGGATGGGCCGCCTGGAAGGGCAAGTTGAGACGCTGCGCACCGAGGTCCGCAATCTCCGGCAGACCCTGGCGGAGCAGCCGGCCAAGGAGGAGACCTCCGAGCCGCGCCAGGCCTCCCCGGCCATCAGCCTCAGTCTCGTGAACGCCTCCGGCGAGGCGGGGCTGGCCCGGACGCTCGGCGAGCGACTGGGCAAGCAGGGCTACGAGGTGGTGAACGTGATCGCCGAGGACCGACCGGTGCAGAGCGTCACCCACCTCTACTACCGGGAGGGCTTCAAGAAGCCCGCGGTCACCCTGGGCCGAGCCCTGCCGGGCAACCAGACCCTCACCCACTACACCCACCTCCCCGCGGACGTGGATATCCAGGTACTGGTGGGGACGGACCAGGTGGATTAAGCAAAAAAGACCCGCCCAACGGCGTGGGCGGGTCCTGGCCAGCCGGGCCCCGGGGACGGCACCGTCCTCACTCGGTAGGCGGGGACTCGGGGTCATGTCTTGCTTTTTGCCCACTCCTGAGCGCGCACGGGAACTCGGGGTCAGGTCTTGCTTTTTGCCCATTCCTGAGTGCGCACGATCCGGCTGACCCGGGAATAATGCAGGCCGAAGTGGGCTCCGATCTCCTTCAGCGTATAGCCGCCGCTCGCATAGGCCCGCGCTATGGCCTCGTCCCGGGGGAATTCATTCGCGAGCGCTTCCAGGGAGGGGGGCGGTGGCCGGCGCTGGGCCCTCGGGACCTCCTCCCGATCCGTGGCGTCCGCCTTTTGCTGCGCCTCCCGTACGAAGTCCTCCGAGCCGAGATAGACCTGGCCGGTAAGGGACTTCCAGGGGGAGGCCTTGCGGATGCCTTCCATGACGAACTGGCGGTAAAGGTCCCGGGCCGCGTCGGGGTGGGGCGAGAAAGCGGCTAGTATCCAGTCGGTGGTGAGCCAATCCGGCTTGGGCTCGATGCCGACCGTGGCCAGGAAGCTGCTCCAGAGCCAGTATTCCGGCACCGAAACCAGCCCCGCCCGAACGGGGTTGAGCACGATGTAGCGGGCCAGCTCCAGCAGATAGGCCTCCCTCTCCACCAGGATGGCCTTGTAGCGTCCCTGAAGCACGTGTCCGGTGCGGTGATGGCTGCGGTTGAAGCGCTGCGTGTAGACGCCGTTGAGCTGGCGCATGCCCCGAGCAAGATTGGCGTCCGGCGTCTCCACCAGGAGGTGATAATGGTTTCCCATGAGGCAGTAGGCATGGAGGATCCAGTTGAAGCGCTCCACCACCTCCCCGAGCAGGTCCAGGAAATCCCTACGGTCCCAGTCGTCCAGGTAGATATCGTCCCGCCCGTCGCCACGGGCGGTCACGTGGTACAGGGCGCCGGGGTATTCGATGCGGATCGGTCGGGCCATGGAAGCAGGGTAGCGGAAAAAGCCTAATGGAAACGAGCCGGAGGGCTTGGGGCTTCAGTCACTGAGCCAGTACCTTTTGAAACGCCGGACGCGAGCATCCCAGACGAATACCGAAGCCGAGCTTTCGAACATCAGATAGAGAAGGCCGTCGTTCTTGAGCATGATCTCCGGAGGGGACTGCGGGGAGGGCGGCGCGTAGCCCCTTCCGGACGCCGTCCGCAGAGCGCCCGGTTTCCGCGTCGCAATCCCCATCTCGTGCCGGTAGGCATCCGCCAGGAACCGGTGGCGATATCTGCCTTGGTCGGAAAGGAAGACCACGAGCTGTTTATAACCGGACCGCCTTTCGATAAGCAGGTAGGCGAAGTCCTTCACCCGGTCCCCATTGAAGTCCCCGGAGGTTCAGTAGGGCGCCTTGCGGTCCCCGTCGCCGTCGGTGCTCCGGTAGGTACAGGAATCCGTCCAGGCCCAGGCACTCTCCATGTCATCGCTACCGGGCACCACCTTGGAGCCCAGGTGGTTGAAGAAAGCGAGGTACTCCTGGTTCTCCACGGCCATCACAAGACCGGGGACAGGAAACAGCATTAAGATGCCGGCAAGTGGGATTATCCCCCATGCTCCGCCAAGCCCAAAGCCCGACCAACAAGTCTCGCCCCTTCGACCCCTTCCCAGCGGCCACCGCCTCCCGCCACCTTAACCTGTGCTCCGTGATCAATCTATTTCCTGCTCAGGAAGCCCCCACCAGCCGCTGTCCTACAGCAGTGGCACCCGAAGTCTGTCTCCTCCTCCAACTTTGGACAAGTTCGCAGAAAAATAAAAAGTGGATTTCCTCTTCCCTCCATATGGAGGCCACTGTTCGGATCAGCAACAAGTCTACCAACGAGGATTCTAAGATAGGGGCCGCTCAGCAAAACGGCCAAAGGTACCATCACGACCTACAAAGGTGGGCAACCACTTGTTTTTCCGCTACTCTAAAATCCATTTTACGCTTGGGTAGGCGAATCTAGGCGGGAATGGAAGCGAAGTCCCCTCCCAAGCCGCCCCGTGTCGCCACGACCACTCATGGGAACCGAGCTAGCTTCCAAGACAAGTACATTGAAGTGATAGATCAAGGCCTTGACGAAACGCCCTCTACCCCACCTGATTGTCCGAGGTAACCACTATGGCACGCCCCCTTTTGGTGCTTCTCCTCATGGCCATCTTCGCTGGCTGTTCCACTACCCACGTGGACTCCAGCCGCATGGAAAAAGGAAGCTTCCTCCATACGGAGAAGGGTGACCCCATCTCTCAAGGGGACACTTACAAGGTCAACCTGCGGAAGAACAGAGTAAAGCTTGATAAGAAAACCCAATATTCCCAGACACGAACAAAGCATTTCGCCAAGGTCAAGCGGGAACGGATTGAAACGGAAACTTACAAGCCTTCCGCGGCCATCATAATCGCCCTTCCCGCCCAGCCGTTCTGTTGGGCGGGAAGCATATTGGTCATGGACAATCCCGCCAGTTGTCTTGAGCTGTTGTATGAAAAGGAAATGGACTGGCGGGTCAAGCGGAGTCGAGTTCCCGGGCAAACCTTTACCGAGAGCAAAGAGGTAAGTTTTTCAAAATGGTATCCGGGATCAAACAATAAAGTAAGCCTTTATCTGAACCAGGAAAAGCTGGCCAACTTGCGGACAAATGATGAGGGGGTTGCCAAGTTTGACCTGATAAAGCTGCTTAGTTCCCGTTCTCTCCCGCCCGGAACGCTCCTAAAGGGTAAGGAAGCGACCCTAATGGCGGCTTCCCGAGGGGCACGCGATACTCTTTCCCTCTCCCACGACTATTTCGATGGGCTACCGAGAGAGTATTGGATTGCCCATTATAAAGCCCAGAAAAGCGTACTGGCCAAAAAGGAGTTAATCCACACCACTTGCGGCAAAGCTGCCGAAAGCACCCGGGAATATTTCCGTTGCTATTACCGGAGTAAAACAGTCCAGACGGCCTTCGGCCCTGGAGAGCTTCATGCCCCTCCTGGGAAAGGAAGCTCCGCCGTTGGCCCCAAGGCCATAGAATGGCGTGATGGGCGCACTTTTTCCGGTAAGACCGTTCGCGGCGACAACGGACAGCCCGCTCTGGTGGGAGAGGTTACCTATCCGGATGGGCGTAGGTTTGTTGGAGATGTCCTGAATGACAATAGCGATGGCACTCTGTATTCGCCCTCCGGAGATATTCTGTTCTCCGGGAAGTTCAAAAACGGGCGGCCTACTGGTTGGGGCACTGGGGAGACCGAGTCCGGATCCCTGAAGCCGGTCAAGTTCGCCGACGGAGAAAAAGTTTCCAACCCGGCCCGAAAGGAAGCTGAAAAGGCGGTGGAGACAGAGCACCAGCGCGCAATGGAGGCGACGCAAGAAAAGGTGGAAGAGCTCGAGGAAGAAACCGCCACCCAAGAGGCGGAGAAAAAGAAGCTCGCCTCTGCCTTCTCAGATTGGAAACGGCATAACAGTAAGATGTGGGAAAAATGCGCTTGCGAGATTCCCATGGATATGGGTGGCCAATTTTGTCTCAGTGCAAACCCCACTTTCGAATCCGCGGAAGAACGGGAGGCCCATGAGCGGGCGGCTGAACGGCGACACCGGGTGTGCATGGAATGGGCCCGATCGGATCGCAGGGACAAGGGCGACTATTACGAGAAACGGATGGCCCAGGTAGATCGCGACCTAGACCGGAAACTAGAACAGATCGAGGAAGAACGGCGCCTGGCCGAGATCCGGCGAGAGCGACTCCGGCGGAAGCACGAAAGGCAACGCCAGGCGAAGATCCGGGCCCGCAAAGCGGAGATCAAGGCCCAAAGAGAGAAGCGACTTGCCGAAAAAAAGCGTAACTGCCAAGCCTCCTACGCCAGAACCGGGGCAGTGGTCTGCGGCTGTCAGCCGTTCCTGGATGTAGGGGATGTGGCAACCTGCATGAAGTAGCCGTCCCCTATCTCGGCGACAAGGTGCCCCCATCACAACCACCAAGGGGCCCTTGACGCCGCAGACAATTGACGTGGAGTGCCCCGCCGGGGGCCCAAGCCACTTCTGTCGTGGGCCTCCAGGGCTGCCCCTTTCGGGCCTTCCCTCCAACGGCCCCCAACGGCGGTTTCACCGTTCGCCGAGCTCGGCCTTCTGCGAGTGAGGCACAAGCCGCCCTTTTTATCCGCAGTATTGTCGGAAATTTTTACACCTTCCCCGGTTCCGGTACTCCCTGCAAGACAGCGCATACAGCCGGTGACTGCCAGTTGCCCATCGCATCGAAAAGGGAATACGAGGTTTCAGGCGCAAGCCCCACACCCCGCAACAGTCGAAAAACTTTACAGTAAAGAACGACGAAATTCTTCACACTTTTCTGGGATCTGGACAAAACCGCAGACATTTACCGCTGGCATGCTCCTTGCGACAGGGAGGAAGACAGGAAGCTTTCCCTTTGTCATCGAAAGCCTCCCATGTCGGCTCCACGGCCAAGGTCTGGTGCCCGCACACAATTCGCCAAATCAAGGAGGGCGAGCATGTCCGACAATACCGCAATACGCCTCGTAGGCGCCCTGGCGCTTTCCGCCGGCCTGGGGCTGGCAGGGAACGCCCAGGCCACGCTGACCTGGGACTTTACAGGCGCGGGGGGTGACCTCTCCAAGACGGAGACATTCGACGATATCACCAGCACCGCCCAGGTAACCGCCCACGCGATCAACACGGAGGAACCGCCCGAACCGGTCCTTAACCAGGATGGGGAAGGGCTCGGGGTGGATCTGAGCGACAGCTTCGACGGCAGCCTGAGCGACCCCAACGGCCCTGACGGCACGATCCTTCCCGACGAAGACCAGATCGACAATCGCGGCGATGACGAAGGCATCGTCTTCGATTTCGGGTCCATGATGCAATTCGAGAACATCTCCATCGCCTCGGCTTCCGGAGGGATCCTGAGCGAGCCGGATGCCTTCGAGATCTGGGGCACCAATGACTCGAGCGTTACCGGCTGCACCTCCGGCGGCCTGAGCTGCCTCACCGGCGTAAGCACCTCCCTGGGCTCGGGCAGCGGAGACAGCATGGTGGACCTAACCGGCATGGACTCCTACCAGTATCTGATCGCCACGGTCCCCGGAGGCTCGGGAGACGACTACCGCGTTGCCTCCCTCGAGGCGAATCAAGTCCCCGCTCCGGCGACCCTGGGACTCCTCGGGCTGGGCCTGGCCGGAATGGGCCTTACCCGGGGCCGCAAGCGCAAGAGCTAGGCATCACGGCCGGCGTTCCCCCTCGGACGGCCCCGCGCGGGCCGTCCTTTTTGTATCCGGCCGTGCGCGAGCTCCTATCGAGTGACCCTGAACGGCGAAATTATCAAGCCCCCGACGCCTCCAAGCGGGCCCCGGTGCATGGTCCCGCCACGGACCTCCGCCCCAGCATTGGCTTTATACAATCGAATCCATTCGATTTATCGATTTTTCTCTAACCCTCCCCCTTCGTAGACTTAAGCCGCGACAGCTGAAACCGTAGCCGCCCGTTCAACGCCAAGCGGCGGAGCGCGAGCAAGCAATACGATCCGGCATGTTGGTCAGCGACTCCAGTCCATGGGGGGTCCCCATGCCGTACAACGGGGTTTGAGGCAGGGGTATGGAAGGGCTCATTGCAGTGGTAGCGGCTTTGCCGCTCGTTTCAGCCGGGCTGATCCAATTGCTGTCCACACGCCTGGGCCGGGGCGGGGCGCGCTTGAGCGTGGCCTTCGTGGTGGCGACCTTCGTGCTCGCCGCCGTCACGCTCGGACTCGCCCTGAGCGGCGCGGACTCCAAGCAGGTGGCCCTGGGGCACAGCTGGGGGGTGCTGCTATTCGACCCGCTGAGCACCCTGATGGCGGTGGTGATCGCCGGGATCAGCCTGATCGTCCACGTCTATTCCCTGCGCTACATGGCGGACGAGGCGGGCTATATCCGCTTTTTCGTGCTGCTGGACCTGATGACCGCGGCACTGCTCGTCATGGTTGCCGCCGGGGATCTGGTGACCCTGGTGGTGGCCTGGCATCTGGTGGGCGTCCTGCTCTACTTCCTGCTCGGCCAGGACACCACTAGCCCCTCCGCCTATCGCTACGCCTTCTGGACCCTGATCACCTATCGTATCGGCGACCTTCCGCTGGTGCTGGCGGCGGCCCTGCTGTATCACGCATTCGGAACCTGGTCGCTGCCGGAGATCTTCTCCGCCATGTCGGCCAACCCGGGCGCGCACACCTACCTGGGAATGCCCCTGGCGGAGGTGATCGGGTGGCTGGTGGCGCTGGCGGCCTTCGCGCGCTCGGCGCAGTTCCTGCTTCATACCTGGCTGCCCTATACCATGGGTGGACCCACTCCCGTCTCCGCCCTGATGCACGCGGGGATCGTCAACGCTGGCGGCTTCCTCATCAACCGCTTCGCCCCCGTGTTCATTCACACCGACGTCGTGCTGCACGCGGTCTTCGTGGTCGGCCTGATCACCGCGGTCATCGGCTCCGCGCTGATGCTGACCCAGAACGACATCAAGAAGTCGCTGGGCTATTCGACCATGGGCCAGATGGGCTTCATGATCATGGAGTGCGGCGTCGGCGCCTTCTCCCTGGCCATCTACCACCTGATCGCGCACGGCCTGTTCAAGGGCACCCTGTTCCTCGGCTCGGGCCGCGCCATCCATGCCGCGCGCCAGGAGAACGGCGTGCCCAAGGATTCGCTCTACGCCTTCGTCGTGGAGCGGCAAACGACCCGCACCCGCCTGCCCTGGCTGTTGATGGCCGCCATCACGCTGGCCGTTCCCGTCTCGATCCTGGTGCTGGCCCACTGGATGGTCTCCGAGCATTACTTCCAGAAACAGGGCGCCATCGTGCTCCTGTTCTTCGGCTGGGTGACCGGGGCGCAGCTTCTGTTCGCCACCTACCGCATGGGCGCCCAGAACCTGTGGCGGCTAGTCACCATGAGCATCTTCTCCTTCGCGGTGGTGGTGGTCGGCTACACCCTGATCAGCCACGCCTTCGACCTGTTCCTGTATCCGGACGCGGCCTTCCGCGCGGGGATCTACGAAGCCGCGAAGGTCGATCTGTTCTGGTTCGATCTGTTCGTCGGGCTCACGACCGCCCTGATCGTGCTCGGCTGGCTGCTCACCTATTACGCGGAGCAGAACGGCGGCCAACGGCCGATCAATGCGCGCCGGGTCTGGATGAGCTTCTATGCCCTGGTCTCCCGGGAGTTCTATCTGCCCGATCTCTACACCCGCCTGACGCGCACGATCCTGGCGGCAGCGGGCCGGCTCAACGTCTGGATGAGGTGGGTCTGACATGTCCCTTATGAGCTATCTCCTGGCCGCGCTGTTCCTGCCCCTGTTCCCGTTCAGCGCGGCGTTCAACGCCTTGTATGGGCGCGCCGGGAACACCGCTCTGCGTGCCGCCCTCCTGCTGGCCTGGCCGCAGATCGGGATTGCGCTGATCCGGACGGCGGACGGACCGCCCCCGGACTGGCTGCTGCCCCTGGCGCTGGCGACCTCGGCGCTCTACGCCTTTCGCGCCCTCGCCCTGCGCGAGCTGGGGCAGTGGACCGCCTACCTCGCCACCTCGCTCTGGGCCCTGCTCTGGCTGGCCGGGCCCGGCGAGCCGGCCGTCGGCTCCGCCCATCTGCACGCCCTGGGGATGAGCGCGCCGCTGGCGCTGGTGGCCCTGCTCACGGGCGGGCTGGAGCAGCGCTTCGGCGCCGCCTACACCGGCCTGTACGGCGGGCTGGCCCAGACCCTGCCGCGCTTGTCCGGGGTACTGGTGGGGGCCATGCTGGCCAGCGTGGCGCTGCCGCTGTTCCCGGCGTTCTTCACCATGCTGGCGCTGCTCCTCACCAGCACCCCCGCCATGCCCGCGGCGAGCTTCGCCCTCCTCGGCATCTGGCTGCTCTGGAGCTGGGCGGGAGCGCGCATGATCCAGGGCCTGGTGGTCGGTCCGGTGAATCCGGACATGCCCGAGTATCGAGCCGCCGATCTAGGCTCGGGATCCGCCTGGGCCTATGCCGCCGCCCTGATGGCGCTCACCATCGGCGGCCTGTTTCTGATAGGAGACCTGCCATGAGTCTCTCGCTGGGTGAAAAGCTGAAGATCCGGACCACGGTCTACGTGGCCGGGGAGCCCATTCCCTTCTTCTGGCCCATGCGCTCGTTCATCCACCACAACCCCCTGCACGGCCTGGAGCACCTCCCGTTCCCCGAGGCCGTGGAGCAAGGCGAGAAGCTGTTTCACGCCCGGGGTTACCTGCCGCGGCGCAGCTATCAGCGCTATCTCGCCGAGGGCCGAGTGGACCGCGAGCGGCTCGCCTACGAGGTGGAGGCCTTTGCCGCCGATCGCGACCCCATACCCGGGATCGACCTGCCTCGCTGGCTCATGGCCCTGCTCACGGAGACCGAGCAGTCCGTGGCGCTGAAGCGGACCCTGGCCGGGCCGGAAGATGTACTGGCCTCCCTGAACGGTTCCACATCGACGGCGGAGACCGCGCCCGGAACGGCCTCGGTCACCGGGGAGCTGCGCGCGGCGCTGCTGGGCGAGCGCCCGCTCTACGAGGCGGTGGACGCGCTCTACGGTACCGACATCGGCGCCGAGCTGGACGAGCTGGTGATCAAGAGCTGCCTCGATTTCTTCGACGAGGGGCAGTCCGTCTGGGGCATGCCGGGACGCGAGGAAGGCTTTTTCGCGGCCTGGCGCCAGATTGCCATCCGCAACGGCCGGCTGTTCCTGCGCGGCCTCCACGTGGAGCGCATCCTGGCGGAGGCCAACGGCCCGGAGGAGGTGATCGCCCAGGTCATGCGCGCGCTGGAGGTTCCCGAGTCGCGCTGGATGGGCTGTTTCACCCGCGAGCTCGCCCGTCTGCACGGCTGGGCCGGCTTCATTCGCTGGCGCTCGAACGCGCCGCACTATCACTGGAGCGAGCAATTTCCCGGCGACCTGGTGGATATGCTCGCGGTACGCCTCACCCTGGCGCTGGCCCTGCTGAGCGAGCGCAAGCACAAGCGCCTGGCGACGACCACCGGCGCCATCGAGCAGGCGATCGAGACCCGGACCGCGGAGACCTATCTGCGGCACGAGCTCCACAGCGGGGCCATTCTGCCGGCGGAAGCACTTCGGGTGGAAAAGGCCCTGGCGCGCGGCAAACCGGACCGGATCGAGACCGTCTTCGCCGACTATGTCCGCGCCAAGCGGGATGACGAGGCCCGCCGCCAGGCCGAGCGCCTGCGGGAGCTGGGCCGCCGCGCCGAAGGCGAAGGCGGGCTCGGCACGCTTTCCGGAGAGTCGCTGGGACGGCTGCTGGATACCCTGAACGAATTCGAGCGCAGCGAAGGCATGCTCTGGCTGCGGTCCATGGAAGCGCACGCCACCAACCGGCTGCTGGGGGAGGTCAACCTGACGCCTCCAGAGCCGCGGGAGAAACGCCCCTTCGCCCAGGCGCTGTTCTGCATCGACACCCGCTCGGAGCGGATCCGTCGCCACCTGGAGAGCGCCGGCGATTACCAGACCTTCGGCATCGCGGGCTTCTTCGGCGTGCCGGTCAGCTTCATGGAGCTCGGCAAGGGCAACGAGATCCCGTTGTGCCCGGTGCTGCTCACGCCGAAGAACCTGGTGCTGGAAATGCCCGTCTCGGCCCCGCAGGACCCGGCCGCGGTCACCGCGCTGGAGAAGGCCCTGCACGAGCTGAAGGAATCCGTCGTCAGCCCCTTCGTCACCGTGGAGGCCATCGGCCTGCTGTTCGGCCTGGACATGGTCGGCAAGACGCTGATTCCCCAGTACTACAACCGCTGGCGGCAGCACCTGCACGAGGAGAAGCCGCCGACCCACTGGATGCTGGACAAGCTGAGCCGCGAGCAGGCCGACTCCATCGTGCGCACGGTGCAGCGCTCGGTGATCATCAAGGCGGTGGAGCAGGAATTCAGCCTGGCTGCGGAGCGCATCACGGACACCATGGTGCGCGAGCTGCGCGAGGCCGCCATGGGCAACCAGCAGCGGGCGACCGAGCTTGCCGAAGCGGCCGGCCTGGACGCCGGGGGGGAACAGGCCTTCATCGACCGCCTGCGCGAGGTCTACCGCATCGATCCCGCCTTCGCCCGGCTGCAGATGGAGCAGTTGGGGCGCATCGGCTTCACCCTCGAGGAGCAGGTTGGCTTCGTCGGCAAGGCCTTGCGCTCCATCGGGCTGACCGAAGGGTTCTCCCGGTTCATCCTGCTGGTGGGCCACGGCAGCACCTCGGAGAACAACCCCTACGAATCGGCGCTCGATTGCGGCGCCTGTGGCGGCAATCACGGCCTGGTGAACGCCCGCGCGCTGGCGCACATGGCGAACAAGCCCGAAGTGCGGCGCCAGCTCCGGGAGCAGGGGATCGACATACCCGACGATGCCTGGTTCGTGGCCGCGCTGCACGACACCACCACCGATGCGCTGGAGCTGGCCGACCTGGACCGCCTGCCCGGCTCGCACGGGGCCTACCTCGATCGGCTGCACAACGGCCTCACGGCCGCTTCGCGGCGCTGCGCCCAGGAGCGCATGCCCACCCTGAAGATCCCGGCCGTGGAGGGCGAGTCGGAGGATACCTACCGCGAGGCGCAGCGCAACTCCATGGATTGGTCGCAGGTGCGCCCGGAATGGGGCCTGTCCGGCAACGCCTACTTCATCATCGGCCGGAGGGCGCTTACGCAGGAGCTTTCCCTGGAAGGGCGCGCCTTCCTGCACTCCTACGATTACCGCATCGATCCCAAGCGCCGCCTGCTGGAGACCATCCTGACCGGACCGCTCGTGGTGGGTCAGTGGATCAACATGGAGCACTATTTCTCCACCGTGGACAATGAGCGCTTCGGCAGCGGCAGCAAGGTCTATCATAACGTCGCCGGCCGGTTCGGGGTCATGACCGGCAATCTCAGCGACCTGCGCACGGGCCTGCCGTCCCAGACGGTGCTCGACCAGGGCCGGCCCTACCATCAGCCGCTGCGCCTCATCACCGTAATCGAGGCGCCGCTGGAACAGGCGCAGGCCGCCGTGGAGAGCGTCATCAGCGTCAAACAGCTGGTCCGCAACGGCTGGATCCGGCTGCTCGTCATCGACCCCGAGACCGGGACCGTGACCACTTATGAGGACGGCGAATGGCTGAGCCAGCCATTCGCCGACAGTCAGCCAATCCTTGAGGAGACGAGTGCATAATGCATAACCTCAACTTCAGCTCCCTGAAGAAGCTCGAAATCATCCTGAGCGGTGAGCATCAGGGCTTCGCTACGGACCTGCTCGACCGGGCCGGGGTGAAGGGCTACACCATCATGCACAACCTCTCGGGCAAGGGCAGTCACGGCTTCCACGAAGGCCACCTGATGTTCAACGAGGACGACGTGCTGATCATGATCATCGCCGCCGTCCCCGAGGACATGGTGGAGCCCATCCTGGAAGGGTTCGCACCCTTCTTTAACGAGCACTCCGGCGTGGTGTTCATATCGGATATTCAGGTGACGCGCCTGGTCAAGTTCAGCGACCAGGGCGATTCCTCGAGCGACGGTCAATAAGGCAAGGGGCTGGCCGGGCTCGAGCCCGATTCACCGGGCCGTCCACCGATGGCGCGCCGCTCAGCGAGGGATGGACAGCGACTCTTTACGAACTTGCCGGGAGGTTCTAGAGTGCATTAAAGTTGCTACTCATGTGCTGGTTTTCCAGCCCATTGTACGCACTGCGCGTGAGGGTACCGATATGTCCGAAGAATCCGATATGCCGCATAAGCCTCAATTCGCTTCCGCTCCGGGTCAGGCCCGGAAAACCGCGACCGTGGAGGACTCCCTGGAGGCGGCGGAAGAGCTGAAGCACATGGTGGGACAGACCCGCCGCATCGCGCGCGAGCGGCGCGCCGCCCTCGCCAAATGGGGCAAGATGGCACTGCCACCGGAAGAGCGCTGATCTCCCGGGAGCGCGTTCTTTAGCGCAGCCCATAAGCATCCCGTTTACTCCTCGGCAGAAGAGGCCCCGCTTTTCGCGCCGCTGACTGCTTGATGCCCTCCGCATCAACCCCCCTTACTCCACTCCGGACCCATGGCCCGGAGCCCCGTCGGCGGCGCGAACCTCTGGCCGGCTCCGGAGCGGAGCTTAACGTGCGCTGCCGCGTCGCGCCGGCCCGAGCCCTGAATCCCCTTCCTTAGTGCCCTGCCCCCACCCGCTTCCTGACCTGGCAGGGGCCTGCAGGCTCGCCTGCCTCAACCTCCACGAAGCACCGGATCCCGAAACGGTTGCCCGAAGCCCGCAACTCCCACCCGCCTCCATCCGTCCGTTTTATCCGGTCCGCTCCCCTGGGGCGTTCCCGGACCCTGGAACACCGTAAGGCTCCCGGAGGCCGAATCATTTAGGTTCGGACGCTTCCCGGCCGCCTGCAGCCCACGCCCATTTGACCATTCCCCGACCCCGGGGGCGCAGCGGTTCCAAGCCGGCCGGAGCGCCCGAACCGGGCTCCCGGCACACGGACTGCTCTCGGGCAGAGCACAAATGCCATGCAACGAGGTCCTGAAGATGAATGAGGAAAGCAAGCCCACCACCACCGACGGCGGCGCCCCGGTATCCAGCGATGAGCAGTCCCTGACCGTGGGGCCGGACGGCCCGATCGTCATGCACGATCACTACCTGATGGAGCAGATGGCCAACTTCAACCGGGAGCGGATCCCCGAACGTCAGCCCCACGCCAAGGGTGGCGGCGCCTTCGGCCGCTTCGAGGTCACCCAGGACGTCAGCGCCTACACCAAGGCGGCCTTCCTCCAGCCGGGTGCCCAAACCGACGTCGTGCTGCGGTTCTCCACGGTCGCCGGAGAGCGCGGCAGCCCCGATACCTGGCGGGACCCGCGCGGCTTCGCGGTGAAGTTCTACACCGAGGAAGGCAACTTCGACATGGTGGGGAACAACACCCCGGTCTTCTTCGTCCGCGACCCGATGAAGTTCCAGCACTTCATCCGCTCGCAGAAGCGCCGCGCCGACACCAATCTGCGCGACCACGACATGCAGTGGGACTTCTGGACGCTTTCCCCGGAATCGGCCCATCAGGTCACCTGGCTCATGGGTGATCGCGGCATACCGGCGACCTGGCGCCACATGAACGGCTACTCCAGCCACACCTACATGTGGGTCAACGCCGAGGGAAAGAAATTCTGGGTCAAGTACCACTTCAAGACCGACCAGGGCATCAAGTGCCTGACCCAGGAGCAGGCCGACAGTCTGGCCGGTTCCGACGCCGACTACCACACGCGGGACCTCTACAACGCCATCGAACGGGGCGACTGCCCGAGCTGGACCCTCTACATGCAGATCATGCCCTTCGAGGAGGCGGAGACTTACCGGCTCAATCCCTTCGACCTGACCAAGGTATGGCCGCATGCGGACTACCCGCTGACCGAGGTGGGCAAGCTGACCCTCGACCGCAACCCCACCGACTACCATACGGAGATCGAGCAGGCGGCCTTCGAGCCCAACAACCAGGTTCCCGGCACCGGATTCAGCCCCGACAAGATGCTGCTGGCGCGGGTGTTCTCCTACGCGGACGCTCACCGCGCACGGCTCGGCGTGAACTACAAGCAGATTCCGGTCAACGCGCCCAAGTCTCCGGTCCACAGCTACAGCAAGGACGGCGCCATGCGGGTACGGAAGGTATCCGACCCGGTGTACGCGCCCAACACCAAGGGCGGGCCGGCGGCGGACCCGGAGCGCTATCCGGAGGCGGCCACCTGGAGCGCCAGCGGCGAGCTCGTCCGCCACGCCTACACGCCGCGCCGCGACGATGACGACTTCGGCCAGGCCCACAAGCTGGTGCGCGAGGTGATGGACGACGAGGCGCGCGCCCGCCTCGTCTCCAACGTGGTCGGCCACCTCTCGGATGGCGTTTCCGGACCCGTTCTGGAGCGGGCCTTCGAGTACTGGCGCAAGATCGACGAGGAGATCGGCGAACGGATCGAGGCGGGGGTCCGCGGCGGCTGAGGGGCGGGCGACCGGATTTTGTGTGGTCACTCCTGCCAATGCTCCGGGGCATTGAGCGCGTCAGCGCAGACAACTTGCCCACTGATCCGCCCCATCGCTCCCGGACGAAGCTCCTGAACCATCCAGGCGTCCGCATTTTCAGGGGGGATACGATACGGCGCTTCGAACCCCCGGGCTCCGGCGGGAGAAAAGCCGAACTTCGAGTAATAGCCGGGATGGCCCAGCACGAATACCAAGTCGACGCCGGAGGCCCGGAGCTGCCCCAGGCCTTCCTCGATAAGCCGACCGCCGAGACCTTGGCCCTGGTAATCGGGGTGTACGGCGAGCGGCGCGAGGATAGCCGAAGGAGCCGCCTGCTGAGCGTCCTTGATGCGGGTGCTCGTGAACAGGAGGTAGCCGACGGCACGCCCATTGGCGGTGGCGACCAGCGCCAGCGACGGATGCGCGGTGGGATCCTGCAACAGCTCGGCGGCCAATCCCGCGATCTCCGGACCTTCCTCCCGGCCAAAGGCCGCCAGGATCACCTCCGCAATTGCCGGCCAGTCCGACTCCAGTGCTTCGCGAACCCCCAGGCCCATGATGGCTCCTCGCAAAAAGGTGGATGCCTGAAAAGGACCAATACCACTGCCCCGGAAACCGGTCCAGCGCCACCCCAAGCCGGGGCCGGCTCCCTTCCCGCTCGGGGAGGATGCGGGGTCCTTTGAAGGTGACCGCTTACGTTTTTTTCGATGAACCGCTTGACTTCTTCACGGGCCGGGAATACATCTGAAATAAATCTGGTCCGGATTTAGACTGCTTCTAAATCAGCGACCACCGCGAACCAGCCCCCAACAGGAGAAAGGCATTTCCCCTTCAGACCGAGGCGTCTGCCAATGCGTAAAACCATTACTACCGGATTCACCTCAGTGGCGATTGCACTTGCGATCGCATTATCAACGGCGGTGCCTTCAGGCCCGGTTGCCGCGCAGGATCAGCCGAGGACCAACCAGTTCTGGTGGCCCGAGCAGCTGAACCTCGCGCCGCTACGCGCGCACTCGCCGGAATCCAACCCCTACGGGGCGGACTTCGACTACGCCGAGGCCTTCCAGAGCCTGGATCTCGATGCGGTCAAGGCCGACCTCAGGAAAATGATGAGGACCTCGCAGGACTGGTGGCCGGCCGACTGGGGCCACTATGGTCCGCTGTTCATCCGCATGGCCTGGCACAGCGCCGGCACCTACCGCGTGGCCGACGGCCGCGGCGGCGCCGACGGCGGCCAGCAGCGCTTCGATCCGCTCAATAGCTGGCCGGATAACGCCAGTCTCGACAAGGCGCGCCGCCTGCTATGGCCCATCAAGCAGGAATACGGCAGCAAGATCTCCTGGGCCGACCTGATGGTCCTGGCCGGCACCGTGGCCATGGAAGACATGGGCTTCAAGACCTTCGGCTTCGCCGGGGGGCGGACCGACGACTGGGAGCCGGACCTCGTCTATTGGGGGCCGGAAACCGAAATGCTCGGGCGGGACCGCTTGGACAAGAAGGGGAAATTGCAGAAGCCGCTCGCGGCCACGCAAATGGGCCTGATCTACGTGAATCCCGAAGGCCCCGGCGGCAACCCGGACCCGGTTGCGGCCGCCGAACAGATCCGCGCGAGCTTCGGACGCATGGCGATGGACGACGAGGAGACCGTCGCCCTGATTGCCGGTGGTCATACCTTCGGAAAGGTGCATGGCGCGGCAAGCCCGAAGGACTGCGTCGGTCCCGAGCCGGCCGCGGCGCCGATCGAAGACCAGGGCCTCGGTTGGAAGAACAAGTGCGGCAAGGGCAAGGCGGAGGACACCATCACCAGCGGACTGGAAGGCGCCTGGACCGCCGCGCCCACGCGGTGGACGATGATGTACCTGGAAAACCTGTTCCAGCATGACTGGGAGCAGACCCGTAGCCCCGGCGGGGCTGTTCAGTGGGTTCCCGCCGACGGTGCCGCCGCCGATACAGTCCCCGACGCGCATATCGAGGGTAAGCGCCACGCGCCGATCATGCTCACGACCGATCTGTCGCTGAAAGAGGATCCGGTCTATCGCAAGATCTCGAAGCACTTCCTGGAAAACCCGAAAGCCTTCGAGGACGCATTCGCCCGCGCCTGGTTCAAGCTCACCCATCGGGACCTGGGACCGCACGCGCGCTACCTCGGCGACGACGTGCCCGAGGAAAGGCTGCTTTGGCAGGATCCGCTTCCGGAGGCCAATCACGATCTGGTGCGCGCGGACGACATCGAGCGGTTGAAGGCCACGATTCTCGAATCCGGCCTGACCGTCCCCGAGCTGGTCCGCACGGCCTGGGCCTCGGCGGCCAGTTATCGCGGCAGCGACATGCGCGGCGGCGCCAATGGTGCGCGCATCCGCCTCGATCCGCAGAAGGACTGGGCGGTCAACGACCCGCAGGAGCTGGCCCGGGTGCTGGAGACGCTCGAAGGCATCCAGGCCGACTTCAACGCGTCCCAGGCCAAGGGCAAGCGGATTTCGCTGGCCGATGTGATCGTCCTCGGCGGCGCGGCCGCGATCGAAAAGGCCGCGGCGGATGCCGGGCATGCCGTGGAGGTGCCGTTCACGCCCGGACGCACCGACGCCACGCAGAAAATGACCGACGTCGAGTCGTTCGCAGTGCTCGAGCCGAAGGCCGACGCCTTCCGCAACTACTACGGCGAAGGCACCTACGGCTCGCCCACCGAAATGCTGGTGGAACGGGCCGACCTGCTGACGCTGACCGTTCCGGAAATGACCGCGCTGGTGGGCGGCATGCGCGCCCTGGACGCCAACACCGGCGGCGCCGACCACGGGGTGCTCACGGATCGGCCCGGCACCTTGACCAATGATTTCTTCGTCAATCTGCTGAGCATGGAAACGGCGTGGTCGAAGGCCGATCAGGCAGGCATCTATGCGGGCCGGGACCGCGCCAGCGGCGAGCAGAAGTGGACCGCCACGCCGGTGGACCTGATCTTCGGATCGAACTCCGAGCTGCGCGCGGTGGCCGAAGTCTACGCCGCCAAAGACGGCAAGAAGAGATTCGTCCGGGACTTCGTCGCGGCCTGGACCAAGGTCATGAACCTCGATCGCTTTGGCAGGTGACCGCGGTAGGTACCAAGGCGCTGGAGGTCGGTTGGCCTCCGGCGCCTTGCGTGCCTGAAGGCAGTAAGGATCCTCATTCTTACCATGCGGGGCAAGGTCAATTTGACCTAGCTCCATGCAGCTTCGTTGTGCCAAACCTCGCGAGCAACCCTCTGCTGGCGCCATTTCGCCGGGGGCATGCCGGTGGACCGTTTGAAGGCTCGGCTGAAGGAGGCCTCCGAATCGAATCCCACCTCGGCCGCCACCTGGGCTATGGGAACGGAGCCGGTGGTCAGCATGCCACCGGCCACCTGCATGCGCCATTTGGCCAGATAGGTCATGGGCGCCATGCCGAGGTAGGTATTGAAGCGTTCGATCAGGACGGTGCGCGATACGCCCACCTCGCGGGCCAGCTCGGCAAGCGTCCAATGGCGGGCCGGATCGCCATGCAGCCGATGGATGGCCCGCCGCATAGAGGGGACGGACAGCGCCGCGAACCAGCCGGCGGATTCGCTCGGCAGACCCTCTATATAGCGGCGCACCGCCTCGATGAAAATCAGCTCACTGAGCCGGGAAAGCACGCCCCCTCCCCCAACCCGCCTCTGCCGGCTCTCCTTGATGGTGGCCGCAATCAAGGTTCGCAGCCAGCCGTCCTCCTCCGTATAGGCGTCGGCCACGTGCAGGCACCGCGGCAAAGCCCCGATCAGGGGATTGAAGGGCAAAGCCTCCCAGCCGAGGAATCCGCAGATTAAACCCACCCGATCCCGTCCGCCCCCGTACTGCTCAATATGGAAAGGCGGGCGCTCATCCCCGTTCGGACGACGGAAGGCTTCCAGATTCGGCTTCGCCCGCATCCCTGGGGCGCTCGACAGCACGTGCGGATCCCCGTGGGGAAACACCACTACGCTTCCCGGCCCCAGCAGCACGGGGTCTGTACCGGACTCCGTCAGGGCGGCCCAACAGGTTCCCTCGGTGACTACATGGTATTCGATTACGTGCTGCGCACCAGGCATGACGTAGGGAGCCAACTGCCGGGCATGGGGTGCCTCGGAGACCCACGGAGCGGAGGCATCCACGTCGAAGAAGATGGCGCCGGACAGGTGGAACGTTTGCAGCACCTCGGTAACGATATCCGCACGCATGCCGGGCCTCCCGAACCCGCCGACGGGCGCCATCCACTTCCGCTCGATCGGCCAACTTTCCCGGACGCCGGGCCATATCCGGCGCCCCCGGCCCTCCGTAGCGTGGACCTTAATCCCCGAGGCCCCGGGCGGCACAGATTCCCGTCCACGGCATCCCCACTACGAAGACGAGGGCCTATCAATGAACGATACGACAGAGCTCCCCCGGCCGCACGCGGAAAAGCTGGAGGAATTCACGGGCAAGGTACTGGGCGACATCGGCGGCGCATTCGCCGTGCTGCTCTCCTACATCGGCGACCAGACCAGCGTCTACCGCACGCTACGCGACCACGGACCGGCCACCAGCGACGAGCTCGCCGAGGCCGCCGGCGTGGACGAACGCTACCTGCGGGAATGGCTGAGCGCCCAGGCCGCGGGTGGATACGTCACCTACCACCCGGCCGAGGAGCGCTTCTCCCTCACGCCCGAGCAGGCCACCGTGCTGGCGCAGGAGGGCCACCCGGCCTGCCTGCAGGGCCTTTTCCAGCAAGTGGTCGCCCAGTTCACCACCCACGAGGAAGCCGTCGACGTGCTCCGTACCGGGGCCGGGCGTCCATGGAGCCAGCACCACGGCTGCTGCTTCACCGGCACGGACCGCTTCTTCCGGCCCGGCTACGTGGCCAACCTGGTCTCCTCCTGGCTGCCGGCGCTCGACGGCGTGGTGGAGAAGCTGGAGCGGGGCGCCCGGGTCGCCGACGTGGGCTGCGGCCACGGATCGTCCACGGTGCTTCTGGCCCAGGCTTTTCCGGCCTCGGTGGTCCACGGGTACGACTTCCACGGCCCCTCCATCGAGGCCGCCCTGGAGAAGGCGTCCGATGGCGGGGTTGCAGACAACACCCGCTTCGAAACCGCCGAAGTGAAGCGGATCACGGAACGGGACTACGACCTGGTCTGCATGTTCGATGCCCTGCACGACCTGGGCGATCCCGTGGGCGCGGCGACCCATATCCGGGACTGCCTCGCCCCGGACGGGACCTTCCTGCTGGTGGAGCCGCTGGCGGGCGATCGCCTGGCGGACAACACCCACCTGCTGGGGCAGATCTACTACTCCGCCTCCACTCTTATCTGCACCCCGGCGTCGCGGGCGCAGGACGTCGGGCTCGCGCTTGGCGCCCAGGCGGGGGAGAAGCGTCTGAGCGAGGTGCTGCACCAGGCCGGATTCACCCGGGTCCGCCGGGCCGCGGAAACGGAGACGAACATGGTGCTGGAGGCCCGGCCGTAGAGGGCCCGATCAATTAGCAAGCGATTGGTGGGCAGGGCGAGGGCCCTGCCCATCCGGTAAAAGTCGGGCTCTCGTCGGCGACCACGCCCAGTGATGGGCGAGGCATCCCCACCGCAGAGCCTTCCGTAGCCATGGCCCATACGTAGGCGAGATGCCGGTATCGGTCAGCGGCACAGCGGCTGGAATTATTATACAAAAAATAGATTTACTTTTTATTTTCACCCTTTTTTTAAAAGGCAATAAAAAATTATGTAATGTATTTCTTGTTATTTAGATAATTTACACCGAACAATCAAGCGAACAGTTTGTCATTTTTTCAAAACTGTACAAATTCCGGGGAGCATATTTGGCACAAGGCTTGCTGAGTCATGGTTGGAGCACCATTAACCAACCAGCGGAGGTAATTCATTATGAATCCTTCCATTAAGAAACACCTGACACTCGCCGGACTTCTTGTTGGATCCGTAGGTATTTGCTCCTCCCCCGCCCAGGCCGATCTATTCGGGGTGAGCCTGAACGGTTATACCGCCTCAAACCCCGGACCAAGCAGTCTGTACTCCGTTGATCCGTCAACCGGGGATGGTGACCTAGTGGGCAATCTGGGCTATGCAGTGAACTCCATCGCGATGGATCCCACTACCGGCACAATGTATGGATCCACGACCTCCTGGAGCGGGGAGTTCAATGGCCTGCTGGAGATCGATCCGGCAACCGGAGCGGCAACGGAGGTGGGAAGCTTCAACGGAGAATTTGATAGCATCCTGGGCCTGACCTTTAACTCCACAGGTGAGCTCTGGGGCTGGCATGACCCCAATGAGGATGACCCGGTGCGCATCAACAAGACCACCGGGGAGGCGACCACGGTGGGTAACTCCGATATCAACACTGGTGGCCAGGTTATGGCATTCGATAATTCGGACAACCTGACGCTGGTCCAGAACGAGGAGCTCTATGAAATCGACCAGACCACGGGGGCTGCCGTATTACAAGAGAGCCTGAGTTTTGACCCGGGCAGCGGCGGCGCGGATTTCGATCCGGACACCGGCCTCCTCTGGGCGCCCGAAGGAGACTCATCCGGGCAAATCATGGATTCCATGATCCGGGTCACCGACTTGGGCGCCGACGATTTCTCCGATATGGATACGGACATCTCCTACCTGCATGCCCTGACCTTCGGAGAAACGGACGGGGTGCCGGTTCCCGCACCGGCCACGCTGGCCCTCATGGGCGCGGGCCTGGCAGGCCTCAGCTTTTCCCGGCGCAACAAGACCACCAAGTAGCGCTTAAAGGCCCTCGCCCCGGAAAAGGCCTCGCTGCGGCGGGGCCTTTCAAGTGTCCTTCCAACCCGTCACCTGCCCCCCGATTTCCGGACCATCCAGAACTCAGCTGACTCCGCTTAACCCCCCTGAGGCGGCGGACGTGAAGAACGGGTACCTTTTAGCTAAGCAGGGTGTCCTTTCATTCTGCTGAGTCCATCGCCCGCCCTGTCCATCGGGGTGGACGACCGGACCTCGGAATGGATGTCCTTTTTCACTGAGCAGCGAACCCTTAGGCGATTGACAGGGATTTTTTGCCTGATCCGTTAGTTACATAGACCCTGAAAACTGCCAATTGCCTGCAGGCAAGGAGGCCAACCGACTGCAATCCATCGCCCATAGGTACCCACACCAACTCCCCCATAACCCTGATCTGCGAAGGTAGGAAATAACGGGGAAGCCTGGTAAGGAGGTCCGCCATGGCTCGCGATCCTCAGCACGACATTTTGTTCGAAGAGGTTCCGGTCGGTCCCAAGACCCTCAAGAACCGGTTCTATCAAACCCCCCACTGCATTGGCGCCGGCAGCAGCCAGCCGGGCTTCCAAGCGGCCCACAGAAGCGTAAAGGCCGAAGGTGGCTGGGCCGGCCTCAACACCGAATACTGCTCGATCCATCCTTCTTCGGATGACGTCATGCGCATCTCGGCCCGGCTATGGGATGAAGGGGATGTGCACAACCTCCGCGCCATGACCGATGAGGTCCACAAATACGGCTCCCTAGCGGGCGTTGAGCTTTGGTACGGCGGACCGCATGCGCCCCAGATGGAGGGCCGGCAAACCCCGCTCGGTCCCAGCCACTACAACTCCGAGTTCGAGATCGGCACCTACTGCAAGGAAGCCGACGAGGACGAGATCCAGCTCCTCCAGAGCTGGTACGTGGAGGCCGCCAAGCGCGCCCGGGATGCCGGCTTCGACATCGTCTACGTCTACGGCGCGCATTCCTATATGCCGCTGCAGTTCCTGTCCCCCTATTACAATAAGCGTACCGACGCCTACGGCGGTTCCTTCGAGAACCGGGCACGATTCTGGTACGAGACCCTTGAGAAGGTCCGGGAGGCCGTAGGCGGGGAATGCACGATCGCCACGCGTTTCGCCGTCGACTCCCTTTATGGAGAAGAAGGCATCGAGGTGGAACGCGACGGCATGAAGTTCGTCGAGCTGGTGGATCCCTTTGTGGACCTCTGGGACGTCAACATCGGCGATCTGGCGGAATGGGGCGAGGACGCCGGACCGTCGCGCTTCTACCGGCAGGGGCACCAGCTTCCCTGGCAGAAATACATTAAACAGGTCACCGGCAAGCCGGTCCTGGGTGTCGGCCGCTTCACGGACGCCACGAAGATGGCCGAGGTGATTCGAAACGGCCAGTTGGACATCATCGGTGCGGCCCGCCCCTCCATTGCCGATCCTTTCCTCCCCAAGAAGATCGAGGAAGGGCGCTACGAGGACATCCGCACCTGCATCGGCAACAACGTCTGCCTGTCCCGCTGGGAGATCGGCGGTCCGCCCATGGTTTGCAGCCAGAATGCCACCGCCGGAGAGGAATTCCGCCGCGGTTGGCACCCCGAAAGGGTCCCGGAGGCGGAGTCGGATGATGCCATTCTGGTTGTGGGGGCCGGCCCCGCCGGGTCCGAATGCGCCCGGGTCCTCATGGAGCGGGGCTATGTGGTCCACCTCTACGACCAAGACGAGAAAATCGGTGGGCATCTGAACGCCATCACCGAAAACCTCCCCGGTCTTGCCGAATGGAGCTACCATCGGGATTATCGGGAGACCCAGCTACAGAAGCTGGTAAAGAAGCAAAAGGACTCGCAGCTGGCTCTGGGGGCCAACCCCTTGGATGCGGACTCGGCCCTGAACTACGGCGCCGACAAGATCGTTGTTGCCACCGGCTCCAGCTGGAACACCGACGGCACCAACGCCCTTACCCATGAGCCCATTCCCGGAGCGGATGCCTCCCTGCCGCACATCCTGACCCCCGAGCAGGTCTTCGCGGGAAACAAATCCATCGGCAAGCGGGTCACCATCCTCAATGCCGATACGTATTACATGACCCCCAGCCTGGCCGAACTACTCGCCTCCCGGGGGCATGAGGTCACGGTCCTGGATGGCGTCGGAATGGGCACCTACATGGAGTTCACCCTGGAGCTTCCCAACCAGCTCCGCCGCCTCCACGAGCTGGAGGTCGAGGTCATTCCGGAATCCTGGTGCTCCCGGGTCGAGGAAGGTCGGCTAGAGTACTACAACCTCTACGGCGAGGGCTCCAAACGCGAGTACAAGGGTCCCGGTCAGAGCCCCCGGGCACCCAACCAGTCCCATCAGTGGCACGAGTTCGACTCGCTGGTTCTGGTCACCGGCAAGCACTCCCATAACGACCTCTATCGGCGGCTCAAGGCCCGAAAGAGCGAATGGGAGAGCAACGGGATCAAGGACGTGTACCTGATTGGCGATGCCCTGGCCCCCAAGATGCTCGCCGACGCCACCTTCGATGGGCAACGCTTGGCCCGGGAGATCGAGCAGCCCAACGCACAGTGGCCCTTGCCCTTCCGGAGAGAAGTGGCCGTCCATGGCCATCCCTTCAACCCGGAGTCCACGCGGCCGGACTATAAGATCGTTTATCAGGGGGATTGAGGCCCTGCTTTCCCCAATAGGCCCTTGGGCCCGCCCTTCCGATTGGGCGGGCCTTTTTTTGCATGTTCCTTACCGAAGTATCTTCTACCCATCACAAAGAAGGGCGTTACCGGTTAACCGAAACGGGGGGCAATCGTGAAAATTAACCAGGTAGGTTACCCGAGGGCGTTCAAGGTGGGTGTCCTATAGATCCTTCCTTCGGCTCGCGCCGGACAAGCTTGTCATTGAAGCGCCCCTATATCGCCGCTTCGGGATTGAAAACGGGCTCAATGGTACCGAGAGCCGCGATAGCCCAGAGACCGCTGGATAGCAAGAAATAGACGAATAGCACCACAGGCGTCGCAGAGCGTCCGGAGCCGGGCATTTCTTTGAACCAGAGGAGTCCCGCGGCCGCGGCGGGTACCGCGTAGACCCACGCCCCGATGGTAAGCAGCGTCTGGGTCATCCAGAAGTCGGTGAAGAATGGGCCGTAGCCCTCGGCCGCGACCCGTAGAATACCCGCAACCTGATGAAAAACCGCCGCCGGTAGCAGCACGAGCACCAAGCCCGCCGAACGCAAGGCCCTGTCCTTATCCACCATGGTTCTCCTGAAAAGTGGGTGTCCTTTAGCTAGCTAGCTAAGGGCATGCCGTGGAGGTGCCGTTCACGCCCGGACGCACCGACGCCACGCAGAAAATGACCGACGTCGAGTCATTCGCCGTGCTCGAACCAAGGCCGACGCCTTCCGCAACTACTACGGCGAAGGCACCTACGGCTCGCCCACCGAAATGCTGGTGGAACGGGCCGACCTGCTGACGCTGACCGTTCCGGAAATGACCGCGCTGGTGGGCGGCATGCGCGCCCTGGACGCCAACACCGGCGGCGCCGACCACGGGGTGCTCACGGATCGGCCCGGCACCTTGACCAATGATTTCTTCGTCAATCTGCTGAGCATGGAAACGGCGTGGTCGAAGGCCGATCAGGCAGGCATCTATGCGGGCCGGGACCGCGCCAGCGGCGAGCTGAAGTGGACCGCCACGCCGGTGGACCTGATCTTCGGCTCAAACTCCGAGCTGCGCGCGGTGGCCGAAGTCTACGCCGCCAAAGACGGCAAGAAGAGATTCGTCCGGGACTTCGTCGCGGCCTGGACCAAGGTCATGAACCTCGATCGCTTTGACAGGTGATCGCGAGAGGCCCGGTCACTCTCTTGGCCAGGGCTGCGGCGTCCATGCCAAGGCAATCCCGGGTCTCGGGCCAACCGGACGCAGCGCACGACACAGTGGTCGCAGGGAGTCTCCGCGCAGGGTCCGTCCTATTCAGGCGGCAGACGTCCCGCCCAGGGCGCGGCCTGTTCCAGCTCATAGGCCAACCCCAGCAGGAGGGCGTCATCGCCGGGGCGCGCCGCGAAGTGGCTGCCGATGGGCAGCCCCCGGCCGCTCATGGAAAGCGGCACGGACATGGCCGGCATGCCGCCGGCGTTGTGGATGGGCGTATACCCTACCCAGTCCTCGGTACGCGCCACCAGCTCTTCCCGCTCAAGCCGCGGTGACAACCAGCCCAGCGGCTGCGCCGGTGCGCTCAGGGTGGGGCAGAGCAGCACGTCGAACGCTTCGGCGAAGCGGTTCATGCGCTCGCCGGCATCCTGGAGGCGGCCTATGGCCCGGGCCATGGCATCCCTTCCGAGCGTCCGGTACCACTCGATCAGGCGCAGGGTGAAGGGCTCCAGGTCATCGCTTCCGATCTCCCGGCCCAGGGCCCCCTGCATGGTGGCCACGAGGCCGTCCATAGCGGCGCCCGCCACGGTGAAGAAGCCTTCGGACACCGCCTTGCCGTCGATCTCCGGTCCCGGCGTGGGCACCACCTCGTGGCCCAGATCCCAGCAGAGTGCCGCGACCGTGTTCAATGCCTCCTCAACCTCTGCATCCGCCTCGCCTCCGGTCAGGGTCCGGGTGTAATAACCGATCTTCAGCCGCTTCTTCCCGGGCCCGCGGAAAAAGCCGATGGGCGGGTACCTGGCTTCGGCCCCGGTGGCCTCGGTAACCGACAGCAGGGCCGCGCTATCCCGCACCGTCCTGCTGATGCAATGCTCCGCCAGCATCCCGCCGAGCGGCCCGGCATCCCCGGGCGCAACGCAGCGACCGGCACTCGGCTTGAAGCCGAATACGCCGCACGCCGAGGCCGGGCCCCGGATCGAGCCGCCCGCGTCGCTGGCATGGGCGAAGGGCACGATGCCCGCCGCCACCGCCGCGGCGCTGCCGCCGGAGGAACCACCGGCCGAATAGCCGTCACGCCAGGGGTTGATGGTCGGCCCGTGGAGCAGGGTCTCCGTGCTGCCCAGCAGGCCGAGCTCCGAGCTGGTGGTATTCCCGAACACCGCGAGACCGGATTCCTCCAGGCGCCGCGTGTAGGGGGTATGCTCCGTCGCCACATAGTCGGCGAACAACCGCGAGCCCATGCTGGTCCGCAACCCGGGATAGGCCAGAAGCTCCTTCACCAGGAAGGGGACGCCTTCGAACACTCCGCCAGCCACATGGGAGCCCGGGTTTTCCGCCACGGAGGCCACCGCGTTGAGCCGGGCGCCCTGCTCGCCTGCCAGCGACAGGGCGCACGCCATCAGCTCCGACGCCGTCACCTCGCCGCTCTGCACCAATTCGGCCATGCCCAGCGCATCCAAACCGACATATTCAGATCGTTTCATCGTCCCCTCCCTTCCGGGTTTGCCAATCAAGCGGAGGAACCATCGTTCCGTACGCTATGATTCTTGCCCCGGCGGCGGAGGGACGGTTAGTCCGAGATTGCTGAAAGGTTGGTCCGGAATTGCGAAATGCTTCCCCTCGGCATTCGGACGTGCATTGCGAACGTGCTGGAAGGGGCTCCGAGGGACTGGCGCGGAAGGTTGGGCTAAAAGAAACGGAGGGGGTGGACCTTCGCCCACAGCTCGGCGTAGAGGTACCCCGGGCGGGAGTCCGGCAGGTAGCGTTCCAGAACCGGGAAGTCCGCCGGCTCATAGCCGCTTTGCGGCATCCAGAGGGTATAGAGCTCCAGGTACTGGCCGAGGAGGGAGGCCTCCGGCCCTTCGACCGGATAGATGGCGAAGAACCCGCCGGGCACCCCTACCTTTGGCAGCGGCGCCTCCACCCCGGCCGGCAGCGCCACGCAGGCGTCGTATCGGCATTGGGCCGCGGGGGTCAGGCCCGGATGATCATGGCTGATGGCGAACCACGCACAGGCATCCAGGTCCGCCATCTCTCCCACATGGCCCCGCAATGCCCGCCACGTCTCCCAGACACTGTCCGGTTCGTAGCCTCCGGAGCTCGTGAGGTAGCACAGCTCGAAGCCGTCCACCTGCCGAATGGTCACCCGGCTGCCGATCTCCGCGCGGCGCTGCGCATCCTCGGGCACGGCCACCGGCACGAACAGCTCTTCGGCGCGCAGGGTCTTGCCGTGTCTGGACTGCAGCTTGCCGTTGTCCGCCCCCGGCCCCTCCCCCAGGGCCTTCAGCTCCGTAGGCCGGCAGCCGAACCAGTGGTTAAAGGCCTTGGAAAAGGCGGCCACCGTGGAATAGCCGTAATCCTCCGCCAATGTCGTCACCGAAGCATTGGCGTAGACGAGCCGAATGGCGGCCCGCTCCAGCTTCTTGCGGGTGATGTACTCGCCGGGCGACTCGTTCATCACGGCCATGAACAGCCGATGGAAGTGGTACTTGCTGAAGCACGCCGCTTCGGCCGCCTCATCGACAGTCAGCGGCCGGTCTATATTGGAAGCGATATGGCGGACGGCGCGGTCGATCCGGCGCCGGTATTCGTGCAGGCTCGCTCGCTGGGGGGTGGTGGCGGGAGGGCGGTCATTCATGGCGGTGGGAGAATGGGATGCACCACGCAAAGGCCAATGGCGGAAGAAGGCCGGATTCCCCCGCTTTCAAAGGGCTTCAACAGCAAACCCCCAAAGCAGATAGAGCGAGCACACAATCAGAGTCGTGAATGTGAGGGCCATGCCGAACACCCGGAAGCGATAATCCTCGGACACCCGGCTCACCCCGACCGCATGCACGCTCCGCCCCACCACCAGCATCAGCCCCAAACCGTGCATCAGCCAGCCCGAGGCCCCGACCGATTCAACGAAGTACAGGAGTAGCAGCGCCAGCGGGACGTATTCCGAAAAGTTGGCGTGGGCCCGGATGGCCCGGGCCAAGAGCGGGTTCTCGCCATCGCCGACCGGTATCCGCAAACGCCGGCGTAAACTGAGGGTGCGGATGCTCAAGGCGACAAACCCCAGAGCCAGCAGCGCTCCATAGAGCGCAACTACCTGCATGGTGGGCACCCCCCGATAGATCGGCATTGCTGCGCCCAAGAATCCAATCCAGCTCCGGCCCAGCTTGGCCGGCTGCATCGGCCCGTACGGCCAGTCCTGAAGCGCCAGGCAATCAAATCAGGCGTCCTATCCGAATCAGTCCGCATCGGACAAATCTATCACCGAAGTGCCCCTATATCGCCGCTTCGGGATTGAACACGGGCTCGATGGTACCAAGCGCCGCGATGGCCCAGAGGGCGCTGGATAGCGAGAAATAGACGAATAGCACCGCAGGCGTCGCGGAGCGTCCAGAGCCAGGGATCTCTTTCAGCCAGAGGAGCCCCGCGGCCGCGGCGGGTACCACGTAGACCCACGCCCCGGTGGAAAGCAGGACCTGGGTCATCCAGAAGTCGGTGAAGAATGGGCCGTGGCCCTCGGAAACGACCCGTAAAGTACCCGCAACCTGTTGAAAAACCGCCGCCGGTAGCAGCACGAGCACCAAGCCCGCCGAACGCAAGGCCCTGTCCTTATCCACCATGGCTCTCCTGAAAAGTGGGTGTCCTTTAGCTTTAGCTAAGGGACACTCCCTAAATGGGGGACAGCCGCGTCAGCGCGCGTTATTGGTGGGGGATGGCCCCCCAACCCCAGTCATGGAGCACCGACAATGGACGCCCGTCCCCACCCGAATCTAGCCGGCATCCTGTTGGTGCTCGCGCTTGGCGGGTGCGTATCGGGCCCCTTCGAGGCCACCCCGCCCCAGCGCCGCGCCGCGGAGCTCTACCCCGCCGCCCAGGAGCGCCACCAGGTGGTAGCGGCGGTGGATGCCCTGGCCGGTGCGGAGCGCGCCAAACGCCAGTTCGGCGCCCCGCTGCCGAAAGCCGACATCCTGGCGGTGAATATCATCATCACCAACCGCGGCGACCGGCCGGTACGGATAGGACCGAAGAATGTCCTCCTGGAGGGCGGAGGCATCGTCGCCGACCGCGTGCCCCTGAACACCGTCACCCACGCCATCCTCGACCACCAGGGCCGCCACACCCGAGCCTTCGCCAAGGAAGTGCGCAGCTACCTGGAGGAACAGGCCTTTCGGGAGCTGGTCCTCGCCCCCGGCCGCTCCTACCGGGGCACCATGTTCTTCACCACTGCCCGCCGCAAAGACCCGCCCCCTCCCTACCTGTTCGGATCCTCCGAGGGCCGTTACACCGTGCGGGTCATGGCCGTCACGCCGCGCACCGGCCGCACCATCGAGTTCGTCCCCTTTCCGGTGGCAGTGCCGGAGGATGCCTGAACAGGCGTATCCCGCACCAAAGGCAGCTTCCTTCCCTGCCGGAGCTTCCGCCCCGCAGAGTCTCGTCCCTACACAACGGTCCTTGCGGTATTCCGAGCATCGTAGTCAAAAGGGTACTAAAGCGGAGCGGGGCTGGGTCATGGGAAGCCCTCCTGAAAAGAACATTTTGAGAACTTATCAAGGAGGCTTGGCGAGGACAATCCCGGTGGGTTTTCCTGAGCCGGGGCAAGGTGCAGCTCAGATCCCCAATGTCAGCACAAGTTGCTTATTTTCTACGCTGACATCCTTCAGAACCATGCGCGCAACCGCCTGCCTCATGTCGTCAGGGTCGAGGGTATATATGGGCTGATCCTTGTAGTATTCGGCCAGCGCTTCGGTAAGCGCCTTCTTGGCCTTTTTCAGGTATTCCTCGGGTATACCTTGTACCTTCAAATTCTCAATGACCGGATCCGACAGAAAGAATTGGCCCTTTTCTGCTCTGTAGAGAATCCCGGAGGACACATCAACTGTACCCTCCAAGGGCTTCGAGCCCTGGTACCCGGCTATATTGAGCTCGACGTCCAGGCCGGCGCGGACTCTATCGGAACCTTCGACGAGATCTATTTCCGGGTTGTTTAAGGTGACCTGAATGATTACCAGGTAAGTCTTTGTCAGGGGTAGCTGTTCGTCCAGCTTTTTTTGTATTTCGGGTTCCGTAAGACGGACAACATAACCTCCTCCTGAGAAATAGTAATAGGCACCCCCTAGCAGCAAGAGGAAAACCACAGTGGCCACCGCTGTACTTTTTTTCATGGGTACGCACCTGTAACGCCGCTAATGGCCCCTTCTAAGGGCCTCCCGAACATGAGGTTCCGCCCCCAATATGGCCCACTCGGGCAGTTCCTCCCAGGGCGATCCCGGTCTCCTCTCCCCACAGAATGCCGATATGGGTTTGGGGGCGCTCCAAGCGTCGTAAAAGGGTTGGAAGCCAGCAGCCAAACAAGGTGGGTGTCCTTTAGCTTTTACCTTGGCTTTTTAATATTCTCGATAACCGCGCAGTGCAACGAGTGGGAAGATGATTAGCAGGATCGTTTGCGCGAGATACAGCGCGACCGCCAGCAAAGGGAAGATAAGTGCCACGCCGAGCCCCACCGCGTTTACCCCGATCGAAATCCATCGCTTCCTGAAGACCCGGTTGAGCATCTCATTGGCTACGTCCTCCGAAAGCAGATACGGATTCCGCGCGACGTACCTAATCAGAACGCTTAGCGTAAGCGATGCCAGCAAAACGTTCATGCCATAAAGGGCTACTGCGATGCCGGTATCGGGGCCTGACAGATGCTTGACCATGAGGCTCGTTGCAAAGGGAAGCAGGCCGACAAAGAGAAGGAGCACCAGATTCGCCCCATAGGCCACCGTGTCCCCTACCTTCATGAGCCTTGTCAATGAGGCGTGAGACAACCAGATGCTGCCGATGAAGGCGAAGCTCATGAAATAGCCCAGAAAGTCGGGCCATTGTTCCACCAGCGCTGGGACGAGGGGTTCAGATTGGGGAGGAACGGGAATATCCAGCACCAGAAGCGTGATGGCGATGGCAAAGACGCCATCGGAGAAGGCATTGAACCGGTCCAGGTCGGGGAAGATAAACGCCGGTGAGGTGCGCTCGGCGCCGAGCTCCTCGGGAGCCTGGGCCATCTCTCGCCTCCTTACACCATATTTCCGTGGTGCTACGACGCAGGCGCCAGTGGACAATGGGGCCCCGGCGGCCCACGCGAACGGGCATGTGATTCTCCGGAATGTCGTTGAATCCCCGCCCAAAACCCTCGCAGATACACATCCGGCGGCCACCCCGGTGTTTTCAAAAAGTAGCACTTCACTTTCCCCTTAGGAAAAGTGGGGGGACCTTTATCTTGTTATTGGGGAAAAGAGTAGACAGGACATGGGTCGGCCACCGGCTACGGATACCAAGCCGCCCTCAAGCAAGGTCAGCCCGCCGAAGCCTTCCTACCCAAAGGCAACCAAAGTGGGTATCCCCTAGGGGTCCGGATCACGCCTTCGCCGACGGGGCCATGTTCAAGCACGGCAACATGGGCCAGGGCATTTACATCGACCCCGGCCGCGACTTCTGCGGCATGTATTTCGGCCTGGCGAGCAACGACGAAAAAGTCGCCGGCATCGATCACTCGCCGGGATACCTGCGCGCTGCGGCGAAGTACCTGTCCGGCAAGTAATCGAATGTCTGGGTAGAAGCAAAAAGAAAAAATGGGTGTCCCTTACCTCCACAGGCCAGAACGTGCATTGCCCATTTCGGGTAACTTCCGTGACGAATACTGAACAACCAGAGAAGAGTGATTCCCGAAAGAAGTAGCGGATATACTGCGAATATTATAGGGAGGGTGTTACTCATTGTTCTGATTCAGGAATCCATAAGCGAGGTGGGTGCCCCTTAGCTCTCCCCCGCAGCCTAGCATCGCAGAACCCTCCCGGAGAGCAGGCGTCCAAATAGAAGGACAACCCGCGCGAAAGGCTCTGCCATGACCCATACTCCACTGGATTTCGAGGTCTGCATCCATGAGGCAGGACACGCGGTGGCCGCCTGCTACTACGGCATCGATTTCCACCGGGTCCAGGTCGACTTGGACCTCGATACCGAGCAGACCACCGGCATGCTCAGCCAGGGCCGCGGTACTCCCACCCATGCCGGCATCTCCATATCCGGGCCCGCCGCCCTGGCCTACTACAGGGGGGAGGCCGAGCACCTCGACTTCCGCGGAATCGAATCGAGCCCGGGGGCCCGCAGCGACATTCATGCCATCTATCGCAGTTGGTACGGCAGTGCCCCCCGGACCCGCCGGGACTACTTCGGGGGCGAGTTCGCTCGGCATACCGAACGACTTTTCCGCACCGCCCTGGAAGAGATCATAGAGCCACTGTTCCCCCTAATCGGGGAAACGGCACGGCGCCTCCAGAGCCAGAAAATCCTCTCACCCGAGGAAGTGCGGCCCCTGCTGGTCGCCTGGGCAAGGGCCAGCTCTTGAAACCCCCTTCCTCGCTTGGAAGGAAGTGGATGTCCCTTCGCTAGCTAGCTTGTAGTTCACCCTTTCCCAGCTAGGCAGCTCCACCTCCTGTTCGATACGTTTTCCATGCTCCGTGGCCGTTATGATGAGCTCGTATTGTTCCTGAAGGTTTAGCCAGAAATGCGGCGACGAATACGAAAAGTGGGTGTCCTTTACCCTATCTGGTAAAATTATGACCAGGGTTACATGACCATAGGAATTCCCATGGAACAGGAAAAAGTCTCCAAGTCCGAATTCAAGGCCCGCGCTCTGGAGTTCCTACGGCAGGTGGAAACCAGCGGAGAGCACCTGATCGTGACCGACCACGGCAAGGCGACCCTAGAGATTCGCCGGTACCGGAGCCAGGAGCGCTCCCCCCTGGAGGTGCTGAAAGGGAGTGTTATCCAATATGAGGATCCCACCGAGCCGGTGGGAGATCAGGACTGGGACGCGCTGCGGTGATCGTGCTGGACACCCATGTCCTCGTTTGGTGGGTAAACGGCGATGGGCACCTGTCGAATCCGGCCTGGGAGGCCATTGAGACGGAGCGGACCGCTCCGGGTGGTCAGCTACTGATCTCCTCCATTACGGCCTGGGAAATCGCAATGCTCGTTGAGCGGGGCCGATTGGTGCTGACCATGGATGTGGATGATTGGCTGGATACCGTAGCCAGTATCGAGGGCGTCTATTTCGTGCCCCTGAACAATGCGGTGGCCATCCAGTCGGTGCGCCTGCCGGGGGATTTCCACCCAGACCCGGCCGACCGTATGATCACCGCCCTGGCGCGACACCATTCCGTGCCCCTGGTCACCGCGGACCAAAAAATCCGGGAACACCCCTACGTAAAGACCATCTGGTAGGACCGTTCTCTATTGGGGCCGCAAAGTGGGCGGCCTTTTTCCGTTTCCCTTTGGGCTTATGCCGCCGAGGGGAAGACCCGCTCCGCCGCCCGCATACCCCGCAGGTAAGTAAGCTGGCGCTGGGCGCGGGCTGCGGTGAGCGAGGCGGGTGCCCCAACCGCCGCGCCGAAGGCCTTCAGAAGTTGGTTCGCCTCCTGGGCCAGAGCCTCGGCATCCACGCCCAGGCGATCCAGAATCCGCGGCCGGTCGCCCGGAATCCGTCCTCGCTTGGCCGGGTGCACCGCCCGGCCAAGCCAATCCACCAGCTCCAGATAATCGTCGAAAGCGTAGGGAATGGCCCAAGCCGTGCGGCCCGTGGCGTCGAAGGGCATGAGCGGGGCCTTGGGCAAGGCCCCAATGGGGTCTTCGGTGGGTTCACCAGCAAGCCCGGCCGCCCGCATCGCCTCTCGGCCCAGGCGCTGCTGGATGGAGGTGTGGTCCGATTCCTCCGGCGTCTCGGCAATACCCGCCCGAATGGGGTTCAGATCCACGTAGGCCAGCGCCGCGATAAGCGCCTCCTCGTCCAGCAGCGCCTGGCTCTTGAACCGCCCCTCCCAGAACCGGCCCTTCACGCCATCCTCGGCATTGGCCTGGCGGGCGATGCCCTCATTCAGGGTGCGCATGAACCAGGACAGATCCCGCAGCCGGGCGCGGTAGGTTTCGGCGAGCTTATCCACCGCCAGGACGTCGCCCTCCGCCAAATTCTCCCGCCCCTCCTCTTGGAAACGCTGTACCAGCAAAGGGCCCGAGTACAGCGAAGTCCAGCGCTCCAGCACCTCGTCCGTGGTCCAGGACCCCGCCCGCTCCGAATCCACCCGCACCACTACATGGTAGGGCAGTTGCTCATAACCGCATAGCCCGCCACGTCCACAGCGAACACGGAGGCCAACCGCTGGAGGCGGTCGGCGATCCAGCCGCGCCGGTGCTCATAGCTAATACCGGTAACCGCATCCTCCCCGCAGAGGAAGGCGCGGCGGACGCAGCGGGAGACGCAGTGGTACCAGGGCGTATCGGAAAGGGAGACCAGGGCGGAGCGGGGCTGGGTCATCGGGAAACCCTCCTGGTAAGAACATACTGAGAACTTACCAGGGAGGCTTCCGGAGGGCAATCAAGATGGGTGTCCTACAATTAACAACCCAACCGCCCCCTCCCCTCCCCGGAAGGCAGCCTCGGTATCAGAGGGGAAGGTTCACTGAGATCGATGCTTGGATCCCTGGTATTGCTGATAAAGGGCTACCCCCCCTAGGCCAAAAACAGCAACTGTGGCGATTCCCAAGACGATATAGATGGTCATTCCTGCTCTCCCTGGCCCTGAGCTGCATCCTTGGCAGCGGGCGGGGCGGCCCGAATTAGCCCCAAAACCAAGCTGCTGACCGCCAATAAGCCTCCCCATTTGGCGGCCTGGGGAGGGATTTGGTCCTCAAAGGCACTCCCCACAATGGAAGCGATCAGGAGGGCCACTCCGATCTTGCGCAGCTCCTCCTGCAAGCCTGGAATATCAAACCATATTTGCATGATTCGACCCTACCCTGGCCTCACTGTTTCCAACAGCTTCCGCTGAGGGGGGCCAGTTCACATGCAATTCGGGCGCGATAGTGCCCGAGGGGCTTCTTAGGCAAGGCCATTGCCCTGGTGAACGAAACGAACATACAAGTAGGGATCTCTTGGCAGGGGTTCCCGTTACCCCTTAGCCATTACCTATACGGCAGCCCCGGAAATCCGATCCAGCTCGGGACCCAGCTCCCGCTGGGCCTCTTCCAGCTCGTAGTCGTCCTGCAGCCCCATCCAGAAGCTCGGAGAAGTTCCGAAATACCGGGCCAGGCGTAAGGCCGTATCCGCGGTCACCGCACGCTTCCCCTGGACAATCTCGTTGATCCGGCGCGGGGGTACCCCGATGGCCCGGGCCAGCCCGTTCTGGCTGAGTCCCATGGGCAGCAAAAACTCTTCCAGCAGTACCTCGCCCGGGTGAATATTCTCCAAGTGCTCGGCCATATGCGGCCCCCTAGTGGTAATCCACGATCTCGACTTCGTTGGCGTGGCCGTCCTGCCAGGCAAAGCAGATCCGCCACTGCTGATTGATACGAATGCTGTGCTGGCCGGCCCGATCCCCACTCAAGGCCTCCAGCCTATTCCCAGGGGGAACACGCAGGTCATCCAGCGTACGGGCGTTGTTCAGCATCCGGAGCTTACGCCGCGCCGTGTTCTGGATCTCCTGCGGAAGCTTGCGCGAAACCTCGCCGTTCCAGATGCGCTCGGCTTCCCGCCCCTTGAATCCTTGGATCATGGAACGGTTATAACGTTCCGCGTTATAGAGATCAAGTCAGGAAGGCTGCGGGGAGGGGAAGGAGAAAAGTGGGTGTCCGTGTAACGTACCACGTGTAAAAGGCCTCACCGTTCTCCCACCGGAAGCACACCCGCCCCTGGCGATTATGCGGATACTGAAAGGAAAGTGGGTGTGCTTTTTCTATTTTCTATCAAAGGTGTACCCCCCTTACATATCCGAGGGGACTTCCCGCTTTCCGCTTGTCAAATAATGCTTAATTGCCCCGAGAAAATGCAGAACAAGCAATATTGGAACTACATATAGGCCGAAATTCACGTGAACCCATTCCGTAGGCTCATGGATTATCGACAGGCTTTCCAGAGGAATACAGATCGAGAACCATCCAAACACATCGATGCATTCGTTCTCGGTCCAGAGATACAGCGGACCCGTGATCACCTGAATCACCAGCAGGACCAGAATAGCCCTATGCACAATATAGGCAGACCACCTCTCAATGGCGGTGGGCCCGATGTTACTAGGGAAACCTTCATACCACCGGAACAAGACCCGCCATACTACGAACAGAAAAACAAAAAAGCCCAGCGAAATGTGGATCCCCAGTACGTAATTGTAAGGACTCGGGTGATTGTCTCCCTCCCCGGAGCCTGATGTATTTTGAGGCGCGGTCGGTGATTGAATACCTACT
>NZ_JBGUAW010000015.1 GCF_041821045.1 Thiohalorhabdus sp. Cl-TMA
GGTCTTCAATCTGTTCGTACTGTGCTTGGGTGATTTCCATTAGCACAGTATATCAAATAGCGTTAACAGGCCCTAGGGGGCTCCAAGCCTGAGCGGGGGGTACCCCGGCAAACGCCGTTTCACCGGTGCGGCACCGGTGAAACGGCGGATCATTCGGGAAGCAGGGACTGCGGGGACTGGCCCGTGGGGGCGGGCGGATCGAGGGCCCCGGCGTGGTAGGCGAGCTCCAGGGCGTCCTGCAGCCACTTGAGCCGCTGCGCGGGCGTGCGGAGGAGAAAGGCCTCGCGGCGCAAACGGTCGGCGTCGGCCCATCCCCCCCAGGGATCGGCGGCTTCCGATGCGGGCAGCGGCGTCGGCTTACTTCCGGTCATGGTCCCCTCTCTGCTGGATCTCCCGCAGCCTCCGGGCATCCTCCTGGTCCGAGTCCCGCCCGGTGGCCTCCTTGAGGGCGATCAGGTCCTCAATGGCGGCCAGATGGCAGCGGCCATCGGGGAGCTCCACGTCCCGGGCCCGCTCCCACATACCCCCGAAAGGGAGGGGCGATTCGACGAACAAGTCTACCGTAGGGGAATTCCCGGATGCATCCCAGAAGCTGAACACGGTGAGCCCCTCCCGCTCGATCCAGTCGCGCCGCTGGTCGGGATCGGCGAATCCCTGGGGATCCACGGGCGCCCCGGCCTGGAAGCCCTGGGCCAGTAGGGTCTCCACGGCGCGCCGGGCATTGTCCGGCTCAAGATCCACCACCAGATCGATGTCGGCTGTCAGGCGGTCCAGCCCGTGGAGAACGGTGGCCAGTCCGCCGACAACCACGTAACGCACCCCGGCCGCATTCAAGGCCTCGAAAACGCGGGTAAAGTTGGTAGGCGCCAAACCGAACCCCGAAAACGGGCCGCCCGGGGGCGGCGGGATCATACCGGGCGGGCGCTCGGACCGCCGGACTGCGGGCCGGGATTCGTCCCGGCGCTCCTCTGGAAATTATTTCCCGCAACGCATCGCTTCTCAACCCGGGCGACGCCCTCCGGCGCCGAAAGCCTCCGCATGTCAAGTCTTTTTACGCTTCCCGGCCGGACGCGCGGTCCCTGTCCCGGAGTCTCGCCGACAGCAGTGGTTGCCGAATGGCTCCCCCAGACACCATGCCCTTCCCGGCCGGGGTGGCCTGTTCCGCGGTTTACAGGTAGGGTCGATTATCGTTTTTTTCAAACTCGTTCTCGGAGAGGAAATATCAACACCTCCGGGAACCAGCCGAAAATGGGGGGATCATGCAGACTGGACTGGGTTTGCGGACGCTGGGCGCCTGCTTGGGCGCCGCCTTGCTGGCCGCCTGCGCGGCGGAGGAGAACGGGACCACCGGAAGCCTCACCCTGGGAGTCACCGATGCCCCGGTGGACCAGGCGGCGGAGGTGGTGATGTCCTTCACCGGTGTCACGGTGAAGCCGGCGGAAGGCCCGGCCGTGGAGCGAAGCTTCGAGGAAGCCCGATCAGTGGATCTGCTGGCGCTCACGGGAGCCGCCCGGGAGAAGCTGCTGGACGGGGTCGCGATACCCGCGGGGGCGTACAGCTGGATCCGCCTGCACGTGGCGGCGGAACGGGGAGCCACCGACTCTTACCTGATGCGCAACGGGGAGAAGCATTCGCTGTACGTCCCCAGCGGCGGGCAGACCGGACTGAAGCTGGTTCGCGGCTTCACGCTCCAGGAAGACGGGAAGGCGGATTTCACGGTGGATTTCGAGCTGCGCAAGTCCATCCACCAGCCCCAGTCGGGCTCCGGCTATCAGCTACGCCCGAGCCTCCGGCTGGTGGACAATTCCTCCACGGGCCACCTGGAGGGCGTGGTGAGTGGCAGCTACGTCACCAACAAGTGCGGCGGCAGCGGGAACGGCCTCGCGGTGTATGTCTACGCCGGCGCGGACGCAACACCCGTGGATCTGGACGGCAGGGAGCCCGAGCCCGTGACCACCGCGCTGGTGGAACAGGACGACGAGAACGGCGCCTATGCCTATGCCGCCGGTTACCTGCCGAAGGGCGATTACACCGTGGCCTTCACCTGCAAGGCCGACAACGACGATCCGGAGCTGGACGACAGCGACGTGGGCCTGCGGGACGCGGCCAACGTGGAGATCGTCGCCGGGGAGACGACGACGCACGACTTCCCGTAGGCCTTTCCGCCCGCAAGGCGAGCACCTGCAAAGGCCCGGCGCAGCCGGGCCTTCCTACATCCCGGCCGGCCGAGCTCATTCCTTCTTCACCCACTCGCCGTTGTCGTTCTTGGTGTAATCCAGCTTCACCATGCTCCAGGCCACCCGCATGGCCACCTCCTCGCGGGGTTCATCGGGGTCCCTGCGGCTCCTTGGATCGGCGTATTCCTCGTAGGCGGAATTGTAAGCCTCCTTGAAGACCTCCTGCCCGCCCTCGGGCAGGTTGTTGCGGACCTGCTCGGGAAGCTCCTCCAACCGATCCTAAGGCATGGCGTTTCTCCGCACGGAATCTTTCCAAAACCCATCCCCTATCCCGCCGGCGGCGATCGCGCAAGCCGGGGAAGCCCCATTACCGGGAGCGGCCGAACGGACGCGCCCCCTAGGACCCTTCGGTCCTACAGGGCTTGCGGAATTTGCTAGGCTACCTGTCCGCTGGCCGCATTCACGCAATCACCTGGACAAGCCGCCCATGAACCATTCGCGCCTCGCCCTGCTACTGGGCGCATCGGTGGCCGTCAGTCCGCTGGCCATGGACGCCTACCTGCCCGCTTTTCCGGAGATCGCCCGGACCTTCGGGATCCCCAACCATCAGGTGGGGATGTCCGTGAGCATCTACCTGCTGGGGCTGGCGTTGGGCCACCTGATCGGCGGCCCGCTTTCGGACCGCTACGGGCGGCAGCGCGTCATGCTCGGCGGGCTGGGCATGTTCGTGGCGGGCAGCCTGCTGCTGGGCTTCAGCGCTTCCTTCGACGCGCTGCTGGGCTGGCGTTTCCTGCAAGCCCTGGGGGGCGGCTTCTGCGTGGTGAGCGTCCCGGCCATCGCCCGCGATCACACCAGCGGCGCGGAAGGGGCGCGCCTGTTCAGCCTCATCGCCCTGGTGACCTTCGTGGCGCCAGCCACGGCCCCCACCATCGGCACCGGCATCCTCCACCTCACCAGCTGGCCCGGGATCTTCTTCTTCCTGGCCCTGTACGCCGCCACCATCGCGGTCTTGCTCCGGGTCACCCTATTCCGCAGCTACCCGCATCAGCCCGGCCACTGCGCGCCGCTCCACACCCTGGTGACCAACTACCTGCACGTGCTGCGGCACGGTACCGCCATGCGCCTGCTCGGCATCCAGGCTTTGGTGTTCAGCGTAATGATGGTGTACATCACCCACGGCTCGTTCATACTCCAGGACTGGTACGGACTGTCCAAGCCCGTGTTCTCCGCCATCATGGCCGGCACCGTCGGCGCCATGGCGGCGTTCAACATCTCCAACAGGTGGCTCCTGCGCCGCTGGTCGCCCGCCATCATCCTCCGCGCCGCCGTCCTGCTCCAGGCCGCCGCCCTGCTCTATCTGGTGGCGGTGGTCCATACGAGCCCCCGCTTGGCGCTGTTCCTTCCCGGGCTGATCCTGGCCCTCGGCAGCTTCGGTGCCGGCGTGCCCAACACCTTCTCCCTGTTCCTGGAATTCTTTCGGGAGATGGCCGCCACCGCCGCGGCCCTGATGGGCGCGCTGCGATTCAGCATCGCCGGCACCATCAGCGGCCTTTCCTCCCAGGTCGTGGGCGGCAGCCTGTCCATGGTGGTGCTGATGATGGCGGGCTGCTCCCTGACGGCCCTCTTCCTGGCCTGGAACACCCCCCATGCTGTGGCCCGGAGCGGCGAGCAGCCGTCGTAGCTCCGGGCCACCTACCCCCTAGCGCCTAATGGCATTCCCGGAAAGACGTCCCCGTATGCCCGCAGCTTCGGGATAGAACCGGCGGTTCACGGGACCAAATCCTGAGGACCGAATCGCGACGCACCGGCGTTCAGGCCCTCCCGGACCCACGCCCGAGGCCGGGGACCCGGGACGACCCAACTCCTGCGCCCCTCGAAAAAGCCTCCCGATTTCGTCGAGAATGATCTGCAAGACCCTTTTCCCCTGCTAGGCCGGATACCGATTTTCATTAGCCGATACCGGGCTACCGGGAGCAACCATGTCGTCACCGGGCAGCGCCAACGCCTCCGGGGTGGATTTTCAGGACGTTCTCGAAGCATCGCAGGACCTCTACGCCCTGGTGGCCCCCGATCCGCCGGATTTCACACTTCTGGCGGCCCGCGACGGCTATGTGCGCAGTGCCATGCGCCCCCGGGAGGAGCTGATCGGACGGAGCATCTTCGATGCCTTTCCGCAGAACCCCGAAGTGCCGGAGGGTCAGGGCGGCAGCGTGCTGAGCGCCTCCTTCGAGCGGGTCCTGCGCAACAAGCAGACCCACAGCATCGGAACCTTCCGCTACGACGCCCCGGACCCCCAAAGCCCGGCGCAGTTCGCCGAACGCTACTGGAGCCCCCGCAATATCCCCGTTCTCGACGGGGAAGGCGAAGTACGCTACATCCTGCACCGAGTGGACGAGGTCACCGACTTCGTCCTGCGCGAGCGCTTCCAGGCTCCCCGCACCTCCAATGTCCGCGGCTCCAAAGAGGGCAAGCACGTGCTCATCGCCGAAGCCGACCCTGGCCGACGCCATTACCTGGAGCAGCTATTCACCACGCAGTGGCACGTGCAGACCGCCGCTTCGGCCCGGGAGGCCCTGGACGAGATCCAGCGCCACATGCCGGACGTGGTCTTCACGGGCATGGACCTGCCCGATCTACAGGGGGACGAGCTCACCAAGATGCTCCGGCAGGAATCGCATACCTCCGATCTGCCGGTAATCCTCACCCTGGCCAAGGCCAGTCCCCGGCAGTTCCGCGAGGCCTTCCGGGCCGGCGCCAACGAGGTGGTGAGCGGCCAAGCCTCGGCGCGGGAGCTGATCGCGCGCGCCGAGGCCCAGGTGGCGGCGGCCGAGCTGCGCAACCCCCTTACCCCCATCGCCAATATTGCCCAGCTCCTGCAGCTGAAGAAGGACGACATGGGATCGACGCAGCTGGAGGAAGCCTCCACAGTGCTGCCCCGGCAGATTACCCACCTGACCCGCATCGTCGACGACCTCCTGGACCTCTCCCGGATCGACCGGGGCCGGATCACCCTCCAGGAAGAGGCCGTGGACCTGCGCGGCGTGGTCCCGCAGGCGGTGGAATCCATTCCGAGCCTACACGAGGGGGACAGCCACGACTTCGCCCAATCCCTCCCCGAGCACCCCCTGGTGGTTAACGGCGACCCGGTCCGCCTCACCCAGGTCCTGACCAACCTCCTCGACAACGCCGTGAAGTACACTCCCAGCGAGGGCTGGATCCGGCTGGAGGCATCCCGGGAGGGCCAATGGGCGGTCCTGCGGGTCCTGGATAACGGTTCCGGCATCGAGCCGCACTTCCTGCCGAGGCTGTTCGACACCTTCGAGCGCGGCCCCAACCGGAGCACCCAGACCATGGGCCTGGGACTGGGCCTGCCCCTGGTTCGCCGCCTGACGGAGCTCCACGGCGGCACGGTGGAAGTCCATAGCCCCGGATCCGGCCAGGGCAGCCGGTTCTCCGTGTACCTGCCCGCCGCCGAGGCACAAACCGAGCGGAGTGGTCTCACCCAGGAGGCATCCGCGGCGTCCTCGGGCCGGGTCCTCGTAGTGGAGGACAACGAGGACGTGGCCAGCTCGCTGCGCTTCCTCCTCGAGGCGTTGGGCCAGGAGGTGGAGCACGCCGCCTCGGGGAAGGCCGCCCTGGAGGCCATGGAACGGAGCCGCCCGGCGCTCGTCCTCCTGGACATCGGGCTGCCGGACAGGAACGGCTTCGAGGTGGCCGGCGAGCTGCGCCGCTCCTCGCGTGGCACCCCCCTGGTGGCGCTCTCCGGGCACCCGCTCTCCAACTTCCCGGACGAGCCCGCGGAGGTCTTCGACGAATACCTGCTCAAGCCGCCCACTCTGGAGCGCCTGAAGCAGGCCTTGAGCCGAATGCGGGACGACTGACACGGAGGGCGCGCGGGTACCGGGATCAGGCCTCCGGCCGCTGCAGCAGGATGACGTCCGAGCCGATGAACCGGGCCGCCAGTCCCTCCTGCCGGGTCCACCATTCGAAGGTGGTCCGGGAGAAGAAGCCAATGTGGGTGGGATCGCGGATATAGTGCCAGGCGGCGAAGCGCTCGCGATCGAGGACCAGCTTGGTCATGAGGCCGAGCCAGCCCCCAGGCCGCAGCAGCGTCGCCAGGCGGCGCAGCTCCTCGCCGGGACGGGCCAGGTGCTCCACCACCTCCGTGGCGGTGATGAAATCGAGGCCGGAACGCAGGGCGGCGCGGTCCGGAGCGTAGAAGGGATCGTAGAGTGCCACCCGGTGGCCGGCCTCCTCCAGCATGGCGGCGAGCGCGGGAGCCGGACCGCAGCCGAAATCCAGGCCGGAGGCGCGGGCCGGCAGCCGCGCCATCAGCGGCTCCGCAAGCCGGCTCAGGAACCGCCGGTAGCCGGGATCGTCCGGGCGGTTCTCGTGGCGATCGTATTCGGCCCGCTCCGCCGCGGGCGAAAGGTGGTAGCGCGGCGGCACGAAGACGAAGCCGCATTCCGCGCAGCACAGGTACCGACGCCGGCCGTCCGCGTGATAGGGCATTGCCTCCCCCCGCCCGCAGAGCGGACAATCCGCCTCCCGCACCTTCCCGCCCTCCCCTGGATGGCCGGTCTGCGCCGGCATGCTGGTTCAATACACCTTGCGGCGCAGGGCCTTCTTCTCCTTGTGCCGCTTCTTGGCTTCCATGCGCCGGCGCTGGGAGGCCCGGCTCGGCCGGGAGGCTCGGCGTTTCGCGGGCCGCTGCCCGGCGCTCTGGACCAGGGCCTGCAGCCGGTTCAGGGCCTCGGCCCGGTTCTGCTCCCGGGTGCGATGATTCTGGGCCTTGATGACCACCACGCCGTCCTTGGTGATCCGCCGGTCCCGCATGGCCAGCATCCCTTGCCGGTAGTGCTCGGGCAGGGAGGAGGCCCGGACATCGAAGCGCAGATGCACGGCGCTGGCCACCTTGTCTACGTTCTGGCCGCCGGCCCCCTGGGCACGCACGGCCGTGATCTCGATTTCCTGGTCGGGAATCCCGACCTTATTGGAGATCCGAAGCATCGCGCCCCTCCGTCATGGCCAGGGAGGCGCCCACCGCCTCGCGCACCGCGGCGGCCAGCGCCTGTCCGGAGGCGGTATGGTAACCGGTAAAGGCCGTGCGGTCCCCGGGCCGGGCAACGACGGCCACGGCATCGGTGCCCGTGCCGGTGGCCGGGCGCCGGGAGCCCGGGACGGTCCGGCCGAGATCGCCGAGCACGGCGGTCTTGGCCTCCGCGACCAGGGCCAGCGCCTCCGCCCGGGCCGAGGCGGTCAGCTCCTGCCCGGTGACTGCGATCACGTTGATGGTGCCGGGACCCGCCGGCTCCGGGGCCGGATCACCGGCATGATGGGCATTGCTGGTGCCGACGGTTGCGAGCACGGACCAGAGGGGCGCCTGGCGTGGCGCCCGGGCCAGGCCGAGATCCTCGGCGGAAACCCCGGTCATGAGTCCGGTGAGCGGGCCCCGCCAGCCCTGCTCGGCGGCCAGCCGCTCGAAGGCCGCGGCGGGATCGGCGCAGGCCGCATGGCAGTCCGGGCCGTGCACGCAGAGATTCACCACCCGCCGGACCCGGACGTCCCCTCCGCCCACCGGGGCGGAGGAAAGCACCGGTCGCGGGCTGTCGAAATGGAGCGCGTTCCAGCGTGGATGGCGCTCCAGGTGGACGCCGGGAGGAAATTGCATGGGCCGGGCCGCGGGCTTGGAGAAGGGAGGCCAAATCTAGCAGATGGGCCCTCCGAGCCCAATGGCCCGCAGCGACTGCGGGCGACCGAGCCGCTTCGCTCCGCTCAGTGGCCCAGCTCGAAGGAGGAGAACCACTGCCCGGTCCCCTTGGGCTTCTGCGGGTCGTAGTACAGGGTATTGAGCCTGAGCCGGCCCGCGTCCCCGAGCAGGGGTCCGGAGGCCAGGGTGTGAAAGGCCTCGCCGCCGATGATCTGGTGGGTCAGGGTCACGTACAGCCGAGACAGGGCCCGGTCCCGGAGTACCGTCTCCATCATCTCCGGCCCGGCGAGGAGATACAGGCGAGTATAGCCCCGCCGTCCGAGGACGCCGGTCATGGCTCCCCCCTCCACGGACCGCCCGGTCCCGGCGAAGTGCACGTCGAGGCCGCGCTCCCGCCAATGCCGCACGCGGTCCTGCGGCGCGTCCTCGCCGGTGATGATGTGCACCTGCTGTTTGTGCGCCTCCAGGGACGGCGGCAGGGGAAAATCCAGCCGGCGGCTGACGATGGCCACGTCGGGCTGCTCGGTGAGGCCCCGCTCGTGCCGCCAGGCGCCGATATCGCGGGCTTCCTCCGATATCCCCACCTGCAGGATGTCCCCGAACTTGCCCTCTGCCAGGGCCCGCAGATAGCCACCGTGGGTGACCTGGCAGTCCGCCTGCGCCTGCAGCTCCTGGAATAGCCGCCAATCATGGCTGTTGGCGAGTCCCTCCAGCACGTAGGGCTCGTCGGTATCCGCCTCCGCGGCGGCGATGCGGCCGTCGATGCTGGATACGAAGTTGGCGTATACGAAAGGAGCTTCCGGCGTCCCCCGGCCCCGTATGTCGTGGGACAGGTAGGTACCCTCCAGGGTCCGTTCCGTCCCGGGCTCGGGATACAGCTCCATGATCTCCGCGCCCATGGCCTCCTCCTGATCCGATGCCGTTCATGCGGCGGCCCCGCGTCGGAGCCTCGGCTCCTATTGGGTTGGGTGGCGCGGGCGCGGATTGGTTTCCCGACAGGCGGCCGGGCTCCCCCCCGGAGGCGGGGCAGGACCGCTAGGCCAGGATCTCCATGGGCAGGCCCCCGGCGTCCCGCTCCGGATCTTCGGGCAGGCGGACGGCCCGGCCCGCTGCGATGCGCCGGGCCGTCCAGAGAACGGCCACCGCATCCAGCAGGTCGTCCCCGGCGAACCCGTCCGGCGGAAGGTCCGCCCGGGCGCGGTCCAGGCGGCCGCCCAGGTACCCTTCCACCAGGGCCGCGCGCTCCCGGCCGCCCGCCACGCTCCGCTTGTTATGGGTCATGGGCGCACCGCCGTTCCAGACCGCGAAGCTCACCTCCGGGTGCACCTCCCGAACCCAGCCCGGCCGGTCGGATCCGGCCACCAGAAAGGCGTCCATCTCCCGGATCTTGGGCAGGATATTCCACGCCTGCCGGGACAGCCTGGACCCGTGAATCCGGTCGCCGATGCGGCAGGCCTCCGCATGGGAGCTCGCTTCGAGCATGGGGCGGATGGGCGGCGGGAAGACGCTGCTTGAGCGGGGCCGGCCCAGGAGCCGCCGGGCCGCCCGGTCACAGGTCCGGACGCCGCGCTCCGGCAGTCCGATGGGGATGTCGGCGCCCACCACCCGTGGTCGGGGCTCCAGAAAGGTCAGCTCCTCCAGTTCATGAAGGATCCGGGCCGCCAGGCGACCGTTTTCCGGGTCGCCCCACAGGCACAGCCAGCCGCCCCTGCATCCGTCCAGTCCCGCCACCACCGTCATTCCTGCTTGCGCCTCCCGCGCTTTTCCGGGCCCGCATCGCGCTCCGCTTCACGCGTCCCGGACCGGCCTGCGGCGATCATCCGCGCTAAGCTCCGCGGAGCCTGTCGCAAGGGGGCGGACAGGCGACCGGGATCGCACCGCAGTTTCATTCCAGCCTGCCCCGCGCACCGGCTCGGGGCCCGTAAGGGGTGTACCCCCCCCCTTTTCAAGGGACTGCCCGTATGATGGCGGCCGCATTTGGGCTATGCTCCGACCCCAGAAGCCACCGTTTTTCCACTGTCACGGAGCGTATCCTTGGGCTTCCGGATCTACCATTTTCTGGTTCTTTCCTGTTTCCTCCTAGCGGCCTGCGATGACCGCCCCGCGGAGCAGTCCAGCGCCCGCAGCCTGGAGGAGATCAAGGCGTCCGGGAAGCTCGTGGTGCTGACCCGCAACGCGCCCACCACCTGGTACATCGACCGCGACGGCGAGGCCGCCGGTCCGGAGTACGAGATGGCACGGGACTTCGCGGAGCATCTGGGCGTGGAGGCGGAATTCAAGCTCCGCCCCAGCCTGGGCGCCATCCTGGACAGCCTCCAAGAAGGAGCCGGGGACCTGGCTGCGGCGGGCCTGACGCCCACCGACCAACGCCGAAAGCACTTCCGTTTCGGGCCGGGCTACCAGGACGTCACCCAGCAGGTGGTCTGCCGCAGGGACAATGTCCAGCCGGAGCGGGTGGCGGACCTCGCGGGCCTCGACCTCGCTGTGGTGGCGGACAGCAGCTACGCGGAGCGTCTTCGGGCCCTAGAGCCGGAGCACCCCGAGCTGCGCTGGCGGGAGATCCCGGAAACGAGCACCGAGGAGCTGCTGCAGAGCGTATGGAAGCGCGAGATCGACTGCACGGTGGCGGATTCCACCATCGTCGACATCAACCGCCGTTATTTCCCCGAGCTGAGCGCGCCCTTCAACCTGACCCGGGAGCAGTCCCTGGCGTGGGCACTTCCGGCATCGAGCGCGGACCTGGAGCGGGCCGTGGCGGAATGGCTGGAGGCATACCGCGCCGACAACCGGCTGAGCCGCCTCCAGGAGAAGTATTACGGCTTCTTCGAGGTCTTCGACTACGTGGACACGCGCGTCTACATGCGGCGCATCGACCGCCGATTCCCCAAGTTCCGCTCCTACTTCCGCCAGGCGGCCGAAAAGCACGATCTCCCCTACACCCTCATCGCCGCCCAGGGCTACCAGGAGTCCCACTGGCGCGCGAACGCCCGCAGTCCCACGGGCGTCCGCGGCATCATGATGCTCACCCTGCGCACGGCACGCTCGCTGGGCGTGGAGAACCGGCTGGACCCCAAGCAGAGCATCTTCGGCGGCGCCAAGTACCTGGCCCGCATGAAGAAGCGCTTCAGCGACGAGGTCACCGAGCCCGACCGCACCTGGCTGGCCCTGGCGGCCTACAATGTCGGCCGGGGCCATCTCCACGACGCCCAGAAGCTGGCGCGCAAGAAGGGCCTGAGCCCGTATCGATGGCGCAGCATGAAAAAGGTCCTGCCCCTGCTCGCCGACAAGGACTACTACCGGGACCTGAAGTACGGATACGCCCGCGGCACCGAGCCGGTTCGCTACGTGCGGCGCATCCGCGAGTACCGGCACGTGCTCAAGAACGAGATGCGGCAGCGGGAGGCCCGGGCAGGCGGCGGGGGATAGGACGGCCCGGCGGCGGGGTCTGATGGGGGCCCGGCTCAGGCCCCGGTTCCGGACTCGGCGCCGAGGGACGCATGGGCCTCCGCCAGGAGCTCGAAGGAGCGGAGGGTGGCCGACGGCTCGTACATCTGGGTGGTGGCCATGATCTCGTCGGCGCCGGTCCGCTCCGCGAACCGAGCGAGCCCCGCGCGCACGCTCTCGGGACCGCCCACCACCGAGGCCCACAGCATCTGGCTGACGCGCTCGCGCTCCTCCGGGCTCCAGTGCGCATCCATGTGCTCCACGGGCGGCGGCAGGGGCCCGGGGGTACGGCCGCGCACCATGGAGACGAACTGCTGCTGGACGGCGGTGAACTGGCGACGGGCTTCGGCGTCGCTGTCCGCCGCCGCCACGTTGAGGCCCGCCATGGTGTAGGGGCGATCGAGGTACTCGGAGGGCTGGAAGCGGTGGCGGTAGAGGGAGAGCGCCTCCAGCAGCTGATAGGGCGCAAAGTGCGAGGCGAAGGCATAGGGCAGCCCGAGCTGGGCGGCGAGCTCGGCGCTGTTCAGGCTCGACCCCAGCACCCAGACGGGCACCCCGAGCCCGGCGCCCGGAACGGCCTGCACCGGCCGGTCGGCCCCCGCCGGCCGGAAATAGTCCAGCAGCTCCTCCAGGTCCTGCGGGAAGCGCTCGGCGCCCTCGGTCCGCTCGCGCCGCAGGGCGCGAACCGTGCGCCGGTCGGTGCCGGGCGCGCGGCCCAGCCCCAAGTCGATGCGATCCGGATGGAGGGTGGCCAGGGTGCCGAACTGCTCGGCCACCACCAGCGGCGCGTGATTGGGCAGCATGACGCCGCCGGCACCGACCCGGATGGTCCGCGTGGCCTCGGCCACGTGGCCGATGAGGACGGCGGTGGCCGAGCTGCCGATTCCGGTCATGTTGTGGTGCTCGGCCAGCCAAAAGCGCCGGTAGCCCCAGGCCTCCGCGTGGCGTGCCAGCTCGCGGGTGTGCCGGAAGGCGTCGGCGGCGTCGCCGCCCTGCCGGATGGGTGCCAGGTCCAGGATGGAAAGCGCGGTCACGGCGGACTCCTTTCGCGGTTCCGGGCCTACCCGACCCTCCATGCCGGGGCCGGGCGGGAGCGCCCACGGCAGTCTAACCCACTATCCGGCCCCGCGCCGAGCATCCTTTCCGGAATGGCAATACCCGGAAAGGGTTACACGCATCCGCGGGAAACCAGTACAGTACAATCCTGCCCTTTTCACATCCGCAGGGAGGGGTCCCCATGAAGAGCCGCCGGCTGCTGCAGTTACCGTCCCTCGCCTTGCTGATCCTGGCGCTAGGCGCCGCGCATGCCGAGAAAGCGCCGCCCGTTTCCGACGGGGCGGCGGGCATCCGGGTAGAGACGGTGGCCGAAGGCCTGGAGCACCCCTGGTCCCTGGCCTTCCTCCCGGACGGCGACCTGCTCATCACCGAGCGGCCCGGCTCGCTGCTGCGGCTGGATCCGAAGAGCGGCGAGCGGGTGCGGATCGAGGGCGTTCCGGAGGTTAAAACCCGCACCCAGGGCGGCCTGCTGGACGTGGCCCTGCACCCGGACTTCTCCGACAACCGCTGGGTCTACCTGACCTGGTCCGGCCGCTGCGATTCCGGCAGCGCCACCCACCTCGGCCGCGGAAGGCTGGAAGGCGACCGTCTGGCGGATTTCGAGACCCTGTTCGTGGCCACGCCCTGTGTGGAAAGCCCCCAGCACTACGGCTCCCGGATCGTTTTCGATGGTCGGGGGCACCTGTTCATGACGGTGGGCGAACGGGGGCAGCGCCATCGCGCCCAGGACCTGAGCGACCACAACGGCTCAGTGCTGCGCCTCAATACCGACGGCTCGGTGCCCGAGGACAATCCCTTCGTAGGGCGCGATGACGCCCGGGACGCCATCTACAGCTACGGCCACCGCAATCCGCAGGGAGCGGCGCTGCACCCCGAGACCGGGCGCCTGTGGATCCACGAGCACGGCCCACGCGGCGGCGACGAGATCAACATCCCCGAGCCCGGGCGCAATTTCGGCTGGCCGAAGACCACCTACGGACGCGAATACTCCGGTCCGGAGATCGGACCCGACCGGCTGCAGGGCACCGTCCAGCCGATCCACTACTGGGTGCCCTCCATCGGACCTTCGGGCATGGCCTTCTACACCGGCGACCGCTTCCCCGATTGGCGGGGCGACCTGCTCGTTGGTGCCCTGGACCATACCCACCTGGCCCACCTGACGCTGGACGGCCGGGAGGTGGTCCGAGAGCGGCGCCTGCTCGACGACCGGGGCTGGCGGGTGCGGGCGGTTGCCAACGGACCCGACGGTTTCCTCTACCTCCTCACCGACGCGGACAACGGCCGCCTGGTGCGGCTGCGCCCGGCGGACTGAAGCACCGCCCCCGGACGAGCACGGAGGCCCCGGTATGGACGAGGAACCCCTGCCCGAGATCCCGGTGAGCTGCCCCTATTGCGGCGAGGGCTTTGCCACGCTGGTGGATACCAGCGGCCGGGACGCCGCCTACATCGAGGACTGCCCCGTATGCTGCGCGCCCATCGAATTCACCGTCTCCTGGCCCCCGGATGGCGGGCCGCCGGAGGTGGTCGTGGCGCGTGACGACGATTGACGGGACTGCCGCGCTCAGCTCCGCCGGCTCGCCAGCACCGCGTTCTCGATGAAGTCCCCGGCGCCCTGGTTGATGTCGTTGCCGTGCTGCCGGGTGCTCTCCGCGGCCACCTCCAGAAGCCGGTTCACCTCCGCCTCGGCGAGCACGCCCTTCTCCTCGAGGGCATTGAGAATGGTCATGATCATGGTGGTATTGGCGGTCTGGACCTCCCGGTCCGTGAATCCGCTTTCCTTGCCGGCCATCGCCGTCTCCTCGGCTCGTGTATTTGCAGTGTCTGTCCGTGGGCCTTAACGGCGGACCTCGGTCCGCGCCGGCCGCGAAAATAGGCCGCGGACGCCCGCGGCCTTTACCGGCTCCCCTCCCGGGACCGGTTTAAGGCCCGGGTACAACGTCGCGGCCGGAGGCCGCTCCCACGCATCCTGCTCCGACCTCAAACGCCCCGTGGGAGGGCCCTCCGGCCCCGACACGGAATCCCGGCTCCGGGAGGTCGGGGCTGGGACCCGCTCCTACCAGGGCAGCACCGAACCGTCCGAATGCCAGAAGGTGCCGGTATTCTCCGGATTCAGCTCGTCCATGCGCCGGATCAGGCGCTCGGCGGCCTCGTCGGGGGTGATATGGCCCTGGTTGCCGGTCATCTCCGTCTTCACGAAGCCCGGATGAAGGATAGCCACGGCGATGCCCCGCGGCCTGAGGTCCACGGCCAGGGACTTGCCCGCGGCGTTCAGCGCCGCCTTGCTCATGCGGTAGCCGTAGCGTCCGCCCGAATCGTTGTCATCGATGGAGCCCATCCGCGAGGTCATCAGACCCACCTTGGCGCCCTCGTTCAGCCGGTCCAGCAGGGCGTGGGTGACCCGAAGCGGACCGAGGGTGTTCACCTCGAACTGCTGCTCCATGGTCTCGAAGTTCATGTTCGAGAGGTTCTCGTCGAGCAGGATGCCGGCGTTGTTATAGAGGAGGTCGATGCGCTCGTCGCCCAGGGCGCCGGGCAGGCGCTGCACGTCCTCGGCCTTGGTCACGTCGATCCCCTCGATGATCCGCACGCCCAGCTCCTTGAGCGCGTCGGAGGGCTGGCGGCATACGGCGATGACCCGGTCGCCCCGCTCGTGCCATTGGCGGGCCAGCTCCAGGCCGATGCCGCGGTTGGCGCCGGTAATCAGGACAGTCTGTGCCATTGAACGCTCCTCAGCCGAAAGTTTTTGGAAATCAGAACGGAAAAGCCTACCAGGACCGCCGGGGTAGGGGCGCGATTCCGGCCACGCCATCCCTGGCCATATTTGGGCGGCACGGGCCACAATCAAGGGGAACCGGCTTCCATCGGCCAAGGAGCGGCACAACCGTGTCACACGCCACTATCGCTGAACAGCGCCTGGACCGCTACGGACCGGAAACGACCACCTACAGCCTCGCCATCATCACCGACGAGGACCAGGCCTCCCAGGTCAGCCTGGAGGACGGTCAGGTGGCCTGGCAGTCCATGCTCCGCTACGACCGGATGCTTCGCTCCCAGGACCCGGAAACCGGCCGGGCCCGCTACGCCTTCGAGGAGGTATCCGAGGCCGAGGGCGGCCGCCACCAGCTCATCAGCCTGGTGGCCGAGGGCGGACGCGGCGCGGAATTCTCCGAGCTGCTCCAGTTCGGCCACAAGCTGCTGGCCTTCGACGACCGCACCGGTCTGGTCTGCGAGATCCGCGACGGCCACAACCTGATTCCCCGTCAGATCCTCATCACCGGCAGCGGCGACGAGAAGTTCAAGGGCTTCAAGGCGGAGTGGGCCACCCTGAAGGACGACCAGATGGTGGTGGGCAGCCACGGCAAGGTGGGCCTCGACGGCGGCGCCGTGGTCCCCGGCAGCGAGGAGTGGGTGAAGCTCATCGACCGGGACTACCGCATCCACAGCGTCAACTGGCACCACCGCTACCAGGCCATGCGCGAGGCGCTGGGCATCGACGCCGCCCGCGGCTACCTAATCCACGAGGCGGCGGAGTGGCATCCCCGCAAGGAGCGCTGGTACTTCTTCCCGCGCAAGATCTCCCGGGAGCCCTTCGACGAGCCCGTGGACGAGCGCGAGCGCGGCGGCAGCACCCTGCTCGTGGCCGACGAGTCGTTCCGTGACATCGAGGTGCGCACGGTGGGCGAGCGCATCCCGGACCGGGGCGTCTCCTCCATCAAATTCATCCCCGGCCACCCGGAGGAGTGCGTGGCCCTGAAGAGCGTGGAGCGCGGTGACGTCACCGAGACCTACGCCTTCTGCTTCGACCTGGACGGCAACATGCTCAGCGACGAGATCTTCCTCGGCGCCTACAAGTGCGAGGGCGTGGAGATCGTCTAGGCCCACCCGGCCGGCTAGGCCTCCGCCGGCCGGTCCACCACCAGCACCCCCGAGCCCTGGAAGGCGCCGCCGCGCAGGGCCTCCAGGGCCTCGTTGGCCTCCTCCAGACCGAAGCGGGTGATCTGCGTGCGTACGGGCACCCTGGGGGCCAGCTCCAGGAATTCCACCCCGTCCCGCCGGGTCAGGTTGGCCACCGAGCGCAGCACCCGCTCCTCCCAGAGCAACCGGTAGGGGAACGCCGGGATATCGCTCATGTGGATGCCGGCGCTCACCACCGTGCCGCCGGGACGGACGGCGGCCAGGGCGGCGGGCACCAGGGCGCCCACCGGCGCGAAGATAATGGCCGCATCCAGCGTCCGGGGCGGCGCCTCGTCCGAGCCCCCCGCCCATGCCGCGCCCAGGGAGCGGGCGAACTCCTGCCCTTCCCGATCTCCCGGCTGGGTGAAGGCATAGACCTCCACGCTCTGGTGGCGGGCCACCTGAATGAGCACGTGCGCGGCGGAGCCGAATCCGTAGAAGCCGACCCGCTCGATCCCGTCCGCCATGCGCCAAGCCCGGTACCCGATCAGCCCGGCGCAGAGCAGGGGCGCCGCCTGCAGATCGGGGAACGCCTCCGGGATGGGGAAGCAGAAGCGGGCATCGGCGGCGCAGTACTCGGCGAAGCCGCCGTCGATGTGATAGCCGGTGAAGCGCGCCTGCTCGCACAGGTTCTCCCGACCAGCCCGGCAATACCGGCACTCACCGCAGGTGGAGCCCAGCCAGGGAACCCCCACCCGGTCTCCCGGACGGAACCCGGTTACCTCCGCACCGACGTCCTCCACCTCGCCCACCACCTGGTGTCCGGGGATCAACGGCAGCTTCGGCTCGTCCAGCTCGCCGTCGATGATGTGCAGGTCGGTCCGGCAGATCCCGCAGGCCCGCACCCGGATCAGGAGCTGGTCCCGCTCCGCCCGCGGCTTGGGCACCTCCTGGAGCTGAAGGGGAGTGCCCACCCCCTCGAAGACCATCGCGCGCATGGCATCCTCGGCGAGCTGTATTCCGGTCGGGTCTCCAGCATACCAACCGCGCCACAAACTACCGAGCCCGGTTCCCGGGACCGCGAAAGGCGCCCTCCGCCGGCCCTCAGGTCTTGAGCCGATAGCCGGTACGGAAGATCCACCAGACCGTGGTCATGCACAGGGCCAGGAACAGCAGGATCATGCCGAGGCTGACGGCGACGCTCACGTCCGCCAGGCCGAAGAAGCTCCAGCGGAAGCCGCTCACCAGGTAGACCACGGGGTTGAACAGGGTCACCGTCTGCCAGACCGGCGGCAGCATGTCGATGGAATAGAAGGTGCCGCCCAGGAAGGTCAGCGGCGTGAGCACCAGAAGCGGCACGAGCTGCAGCTTCTCGAAGTTGTCCGCCCAGATGCCGATGATGAAGCCGAACAGGCTGAAGGACAGGGCCGTAAGCACCAGGAACGCCAGCATCCAGACCGGATGGGCGATCTCCAGGGGCACGAACAGGGCCGCCGTGCCGAGGATGATGAGCCCCAGCACCACCGACTTGGTGGCGGCGGCGCCCACATAGCCGATCACCACCTCGAAGGCGGAAACCGGGGCGGAGAGCACCTCGAAGATGGTACCCGTGAAGCGCGGGAAGAAGATGGCGAAGGAGGCGTTGGACACGCTCTGGGTCAGCAGCATGAGCATGATGAGCCCCGGCACGATGAAGGAGCCGTAGGTGACCCCCTCCACCTCGGTGATGCGCGAGCCGATGGCGGCGCCGAAAACGACGAAATACAGGGAGGTGGAGATCACCGGCGAGACGATGCTCTGGAGCAGCGTGCGCCCGGTGCGCGCCATTTCGTAGCCGTAGATCGCTCGGATAGCGTGGATGTTCATTGCCGTTCCCGCACCAGGCTGACGAAGATGTCCTCCAGGGAGCTCTGCTCCGTGTGGAGGTCGGTGAAATGGATGCCGGCCTCGCCCAGCTCCGTGAGAAGCGCGGCGATGTCCGTGCCCTCGCCGTTGGAATCGTAGGTATAGGTGAGCTCGTAGCCGTCCGCCGCCAGATCCAGGTTGCGGCCGTCCAGGCCCTCCGGGATTCGCTCCAGCGGCTCGGAAAGCTGCAAGGTGAGCCGCTTGCCGCCGAGCTTGCGCATGAGCTCGTTCTTCTCCTCCACCACCACCAGGCTGCCCTTGTTGATGACCCCCACCCGATCGGCCATCTCCTCGGCCTCCTCGATGTAGTGGGTGGTCAGGATCACCGTTACGCCGGTCTCGCGCAGGTGGCGCACCACCTCCCACATGCCATGACGGAGGTCCACGTCCACCCCGGCGGTGGGCTCATCGAGGAACAGCACGCGGGGCTCGTGGGAAAGCGCCTTGGCGATGAGCAGGCGCCGCTTCATGCCCCCGGACAGCGTCATGATCTTGTTGTTTCGCTTGTCCCACAGAGACAGGTCGCGCAGCACCTTCTCGATGTGGTCGGGGTTGGGCGGCTTGCCGAACAGGCCGCGGCTGAAGCTCACCGTGGCCCAGACCGTCTCGAAGGACTCGGTGGTCAGCTCCTGCGGCACCAGGGCCACCCGCGAGCGCGCCTCCCGGTAGGCGGAGAAGTTATCGTGGCCCTCCACGAGCACGCGGCCGGAGGTGGCGTTGACCAGCCCGCAGATGATGCTGATCAGGGTCGTCTTGCCCGCCCCATTGGGGCCGAGCAGGGCGAAGATCTCACCGCGGTGGACCTCCAAGTCGATGTCGCGCAGGGCCTGGAAGCCGGAATCGTAGGTCTTGTTGAGGTTCGAAACGGATATGGCCGGCGTTGTCTCCGGGCGTCCCGCCCCGGAGGCCGGGAAATCGCGATCCAGGTCATGGGGCGCATGCCTGAGCTCGAAATCGTCCTTGCCGTACATCGCTTTGGGGGCTCCCCAGGGTTTTCCGTTGGATGGGAGACGGGTAGAGCACGTGGTTTTCAGCCGGTTAAACGAAACAGCATACCAAGAAGGGACGGGAATACGCCCGGGAACCTCCGGCCCTGGATCGACTCGGGATTGCAGTCGTTAGGATTGGCGCCGTATGGAGGACCGCCCGGTGTCCGGCATGGCCGGAGGTCATACCGTTCGACAACCTTTTCGGGACGGAATGCGGCGGCAACGGGCTCGGTATTGAGGGGATCCGGATCAAGGCAGCCCGCTGCGGACTTCCCCGGGAGGCGAAACGAGGGGCATTGCCTAGTCCGGATGACGTCCCGCCAGGGCGGCGAGCACCATTTGCAGGACCTCCTCGAAGGCCTCGTCGATGCCCGGGTCCTGCCACTGGGCGCTGTGCGCCGGATGGTGGAAGCGCATGGTGGCATCGAAGACCGCGCGCGCGGCGGCTCGCGCGTCGGTGACCGTGAAAATCCCCGCGGCCATCCCGTCCTGGATGATCCGCGCCAGCTGCCCGATCAGCGCCTCCACATGGGCGTCCACCACGCCGCGGGCCTGCTCGGCGAGGGCGTGGTAGGTGGCGAACAATTCCGGGTCGTCGAGCACCTTGCGCCGCTTGGCCCACGCGAGCGCCTGCAGCCATCGCCGCAGACGGTCGTCGGCGGGCCCCTTCTCCGCGGCGATGGCCTCCAGCGGCGCCGATACCCGGGCGAGCCAGCGCTCCGCCACCGCATCGCGCAGGGCGGCCTTGTTCGGGAAGTGCCGATATATGGTCCCGTGGCTGACATCCAGCGCGCGCGCCACATCCACCACCGTAGTCTTCGATGGCCCGAAGCGGCGCAGGACCTCCTCGGCGGCATCCAGAATGCGATCGGCGGTCAGCGGTTCATCCGTCACCGGGCGGGGTCCCTCCTTTGTGCTCGCTGTCCAGCATGGCCATCTGCTCGGCACCATAGCGTTCACCGGCCACCGCGTCCCGGGGCACGGCCGTCTCGATCCGCGCGAGCTCCTCCGCGCTCAGCACCACATCCAGCGCCCCGAGGGATTCCCGCAGCCGCTCGCGGGTACGGGCGCCGATCAAGGGGACGATATCGTCTCCCTGAGCGAGCACCCAGGCGATAGCGAGCTGGGCCACGGAGACGTTCTTCTCCGCCGCGAGGCCGTCCAGAGCCTGAACCAGCGCGAGATTGTTGTCGAGATTGCCGCCCTGGAAGCGCGGCAAATGGCCGCGAAAATCCCGGGCCCGCTCGGACCGGTCCCTGGACCAATGGCCGGAGAGCAGACCCCGCGACAGTACGCCGTAGGCGCTCACGGCGATACCCAGCTCCCGGCAGGCGGGCAGGATCTCCTCCTCGATGCCGCGCGAGAGCAGGGAGTACTCGATCTGCAGCCAGGTGAGTGGATGCTCGCGGTGCGCCCGGCGCAGGGTCTCCGCGCCGGCCTCCGAGAGGCCGAGGTGCCGCACGTGCCCGGCCTGCCGCATCTGCGCCATGGCTCCCACGGTCTCCTCGATGGGCACGTTCGGATCCACCCGGGCGGGCTGGTACAGGTCCACATAGTCGGTGCCGAGCCGCGTAAGCGTATGGGCCAGGAAGTTCTGCACGGCCTCGGGCCGGGCATCGACGCCGGTGAAGCGGCCCGCTGGGTCCCGCAGGGCGCCGAACTTCACGGCGATGAACAGCTCCTCGCGGGGCCGCTCCCAGAGGATTTCCCGCAGAAGCAGCTCATTGTGCCCCATGCCGTAGAAATCCCCGGTATCCAGCAGGGTCACCCCGCAGTCCAGCGCCTCGTTCACGGTGGCGATGGATTCCGCGGGATCCGCGGCGCCGTAGAAATCCGACATGCCCATGCAGCCCAGTCCCAGTGCGGAAACCTCGGGGCCGCCGGCCATTGCGCGCGTATGCATAACCATCCCCCCGCCTGTTCTTCGGTTGCTTGACCCGAAACAGCATGGCTGATCGAATAACAGAAATCAATATCTGTCATTTACAACAGGAGGCCATCATGCCGACGGTTCGCCTGACGGTTCCCCAGAACGATCTTTCCAAGGCCGACAAGGAGGAAATGGTGGAGCGCCTGACCCAGACGGTCAGCACCTTCTTCCAGGAACGGAAGCAGGAGGATGTACGGAACTTCGTCATGGTCCAGATCAGCGAGACCGCGGAAAGCGGTTACGCGCTGGGCGGCGAGATCATCGGGTGAGCGGACCCGCCGGGCGGATTCCGCTTCCGCCCGGCACCCTTTCGGTGTACCCCGGCACCTGGTGGCATCCGAAGCGCGCTGCGGCGGTTCGGCGGCGGAGATCGTGAAAGACCCCGTCTTGACCCCGGATGCCGGCAGGAAGGATCATAAGCCGCCCCCTTTCGCCAAGGAACGATAATCCAATGAGCAAGCCGGAAGTGAAGACCGACGAAAAGAAGCAGCACTTCGACGACATCTACGTCGCGGAGACCCCCGTTCCGTACAAGGAGCGGATCCTGGACGCGCTGGAGTACGTCTCCGACAACTTCAACCGCCAGACCTTCGACCGCCTGATCCTGCCCTGGGCGCAGCAGAAGGCCGCCGACGGCAGCCCGCTGAACTTCGTCGATCTGGCCGGCTGCTTCGGCAACACCACCATGGCCACCCTGAACGGCATGGACTACGACGCCATCCGCAACAACTGGCGCAGCGAGGAAGCGGCCAAAACCGTCGACCAGCCGCGCCGCTTCCCGGCCCACACCACGGGCATCGACATCTCCGCCAACGCCCTGGCCTACGGGAAGTCCGCCGGGCTCTACGACGAGACCATCGAGGCCGACCTCAACGCGCCGGCCCCCGAGACCCGGAAGGCGGTGGACGCGGCCCTGGAGAACGCCGACATCCTCATCTCCACGGCCGCCCTGGTCTACCTGGAGCCGGAGGCCGTGGCCGAACTACTGGACGCCTTCGCCAGGGGCTCCGGGGAAGGCTACATGCTGGTGAACTTCCTCAATCCCTTCGCCCCGGACCAGGCCGATGCCACCAAGCGCCAGCTCCTGGAACGCTTCGAGTTCGTCGGCAGCGGCGCCTCCCGGCACCGCAAGCTCTCGCCGCTGGAGCAGGAGAACTACCCCGGCGAGGAGTGGTCTCTGCTGGAGATCTGGGTGCTGCGGCGCAAGAGCTGAGCCCCGGCCCGGCCACGCCTTACCCCGTCGGCCCCGTTCCCCGGACGGGGCCGACGTGCGTCCGGGCCAGGCAATCTAGAACTTGAAGTAGACGAATAGCCGCCCGTGGTTCTTGGCATCCTTATCCACGCGGGCGTAGCGGGCCTTGATGTCGGAGCGCTCCAGGAACTTCAGCACCCGCTTCTTGAGCTGCCCGGAGCCCTTGCCGTGAATGATCTCCACGGTCTTCACCCGCTTCTCCTCGGCTTCGTCCATCACCCGATTCAGCTCCGCCTCGATGGCGGCGCCATTGCGGGCAATGGGATGCAAGTCGAGCTTCAGCTTGGCCATGCAGGCCTCCTTCAGGGGAAGTCGATCTCCGAAGCCACAGCCGAACCGGCGATCCGGACCTCTGCCACGCCTCTCCGCCGTCCTCCCACACCCTCGCCCCGCCAGAACCACCATCGCAAATTCCCCGGTCATCAAATGGGGTTTTTTCGTATGTGTTCCTGAAATCCCGGAACAAACCCCCGATCTGATCAAGTTCCGGCCAGAACCTCGGTGAATAATGGCGCCGCCCGTTCGAACCTGCCAGAAGGGGCTGCCGGAGCACGCGGCTCTTCGGGGTTGGAAACGAGCCCCGCGGCCAGGGGCTCAGCGCGGACAAAGGAGCCGGTATGTTTGGGACCAACACCCTTGCGGGGGTATGTCTGGCCGGGGTCGTGGGGCTCGCCCTCTATTCCGGAGTGGTGGCCCAGGGAGAGAACGGCCAGGCGGAACGGCCCTCGGGGGGCAGCTATTTCCCCGTGGCGGATATCGATTTCCAGAAGATCCTCAAGGAGGACCGCGCCCAGAAAGACCAGGTTATGCAGGAGCAGCAGGGGCTGCTGGAGAGACGCTACGACTTGTCGGACCGCCCCTCCGACACCATGATGTCCGCCAGCCGCAAACCGGTGCAGGAAGGGGTGCGCGTGAAGCTGCCCGAAGGCGTGGATTCCTGGGATGAACTGAATGACATGACCCCCGAGGAGATCCGCGAGAAGGACCTCTTCCCGCGGGGCTTCATGCCGCTTCCACACGCGAAGCACGAAACCGGCGGCATGGTCTTTCCCGAGGAGCAGATCGAGGCCATCCGCAAGGCCGAGGACCGCAACCTGGAGCGCTTCGATGTGGCCTTCGATCTCCCCGAGCACCTCCTGCCCGAATTCCCGCCGCCGCTGTTCCTGACCAACCGGCCGGACCTCGGCGACGTCTCCCAGGGCAAGGTGATCACCATCAAGAACTTCCACGAGCTGTTCCGGGGCGTGCTGACGCCCGTCCAGCTCGAGGGCATGCGCCTGCTGCTCACGCCCTTCCCGCAGCAGCAGTTCAACGCCACCCACGACCGCAAGGTGCTGGAGCCGAGCAACGGCGTCGCCTGCCTGGACTGCCACACCAACGGCCACACCAACGGGGCCTTCCACCTCAACCCGGACACCCGGCCGAACGAGGCGCGGTTACGGATCGAGACGGTAAGCCTGCGGGGCATGTTCAACCAGCAGATCCACGGCTCCAAGCGGGCCCTGCGCTCGGTGGAGGACTTCACGGAGTTCGAGCAGCGCACGGCCTACTTCGACGGCGACCAGGTGACCGCCGCCAAGAAGGGCGTGAACGTGCTCGACCGCGGTGGACAGGTGGCCGCCATGGGCCAGATGCAGACCATGTTCGACTTCCCGCCGGCGCCCAAGCTGAAGGCCGACGGCGACCTGGACCCGGCCAAGGCCACCGACCAGGAGCTGTTCGGCCAGAAGGTATTCCGCGGCAAGGGCCGGTGCGCCGAATGCCACAGCGGGGCCAACTTCACCGACAGCCTGATGCATGACCTACACGACGAGCGCTTCTTCGAGCCCCGCGAGATCAACGGCAAGTACACCATTCCCACCGGGCCCATCAAGACCTTCACCCTGCGGGGCATCAAGGACTCGCCGCCGTACCTCCATGACGACCGGCTGATGACCCTCGCGGATACGGTGGAGTACTTCAACCTGGTGCTGCAGCTGGACCTCAACCAGAAGGAGAAGGACGCGCTGGTGGCCTACATGAAGGTGATCTAGCGCCGCAACTACCCGGGGAGCTGGTCCGAGTGGAGCCGGAGTCCCGGGGTACCGGTGGAGGCGGCCTGAGGCGGACGGCCTCAGCCGTCCCCGTCCTCCGGGTTATCCGACGGCAGCCAGTAGTCGTAGACGCCCGGCACCCGGCTCGCGCGGGGGTAGGCGCTGGTGGCGTCGAGGTCGGCGTCGCTCTCGATGGGCACGGTGGCGCGGACCCCGAAAACGGGGACCCACCCGCCGTCCATGGCCAGCTGCCCGGCGGGCTCGGCATCGGGGCGCACCAGTCGCGCCCGCCGCTCCCAGCGGGCCGCCGTGTCCAGCTCGCGGGGCAGGGGATCGCCGGGACCCGGCTCCCCGGGCAGGCGGTAGGCGGTCAGATTCGGATCGCGCTCGTTCTCCATGGGCCGAAAATACCACAAGGGGCTTGGGCAAGGCGCGGTGGGAGCGGCCTCCGGCCGCGACGGGCCGGCCCGCGCCCTATGGGGCCGCCCCGCAGGCCCGCCGCAGCGCCCGCCGGTCCGCGGCCGCGAGCCGCAGGCGGGAAAAGTCCTCCCGCTCGTTCAGGTAATACATCACCGCGCCGCGATCGTCCACATGGCCGATTCCCAGGGCGTGGCCCAGCTCGTGGGCGAGGATGAAGCGCAGCCGCCCGGGGCCCCGGTACTGGTTGACGGCGATCTGCTCGGCGCCGCGCCCCGTGCGCATGTAGAAGCCCTGGTGGAATTCCCGCCCGGGCCGGGTCAGCTCCCGGGCCTCGCGGACCCGGCGGTTGTGGCGCTGCACCAGGGCGTTGACCCGCACGGCGAGCCGATTGGCCCGGGTCTTCAGCTCCTTCAGGGAGCGGCGCATCGCCTGCAGCTCGGCGCCTCGCCGGCGGAGCCGGCGCCTTCGGTCCTCCAGGGCCCGCAGCTCCTGCGCCGACGCCCCGCCCTCCTCGTTCACCCGCCGGACGCGGGCCTCGAAGGCCCGCTTCTCGCGCCGGTAGGCCCGCACCCGCTCCTCGAAGGGCGGCAGCTTCCCGCGCAGCCGCTCCTTGGCTTCCTCCAGCCGCTTCTTGCCCGTTTCGATCCGCTCGCGGAGAGCGCCCACGTTGTCCTCCAGGCTCTCCACCCGCTCCGCGGCCTGCTGGATGGCGCCGTAGCGCAGGTGGATGCGGAAGTCCGCCCCGCGCCGGTGCACGAACAGCTCCCGCCCGGCGGCCGCCTCCCAAGCCCGGGCGGCGTCGCGGATCGCCTGCCGGAATTCCGCACGGGAGAGATCGAAGCGGCGGTCCACCTCGCCGATGCTGTAGGCGATGGGCACATCGCAGGCGCGGGCCGCTCCTGGCGGGCCCGCCAGGAGCCCGACGCCGAGGATGAAGCCGAGCAGAATCCGTTGCATGACGCACCTTCCGGGAGTTGCCCGCCCCCTTGTACTACCCGTGGGAATCCCGGCCAATGGTTGTACCCCACGGTGCCCCGCAAGCCCGATCATTCCTCGGGATACCCCCGCTCCGCTCGGCGATCCGCGCATTCACGGGCTGATCCCAGTAAGGCGGGTCGCTGATGTTGTCCACCAGGAAATCGACGAAGGCCCGCACGCGGCGGGCCAGACGCCGGGTCGGCGGATAGACAGCGTGCAGCGCCAGCTCGTTCCAGCGGTAGTCGGTGAGGATGGGCACGAGCGCCCCCCGCCGCACCGCCTCGTAAATCGTGAACGTCGGCTCCAGGATGATCCCTTCCCCCTGGATGGCGGCCTCCCGCAGGAGCTCGCCGGTATTGGCCGCCGCCCGGATCGGCACCTGCACCTCCCCGGAGGAGCCGTCGGGGGCCTCATAGGGCCAGGAGGTGCCGTGCGCGGACAAGGTGTAGACCATGCAGTAGTGATGCACCAGATCCCCGGGCACCTCCGGCTCGCCGTGACGGCGCAAATACTCCGGGCTGGCGCAGACAATGGGCCTGATTGGGGCCATCCGGCGGGCGATCAGCGAGGAATCCTGCAGATTGCCGATGCGGACCGCCACATCGAAGCCGTCCTCGATGAGGTTCACATGGCGATCGCTGAAGTCCACATCGATCTGAACCTCCGGATGCAGCCGCATGAACTCCGTAAGGAGCGGCACCAGATGCGAAATGCCGAAGGTTACCGGCGCCGCGATCCGGAGCCTGCCCCGCAAGGCCCCGTGCGAATCGGCGACCGCCGATTCCGCTTCCTCCATGTCGGCCAATAGCTGCTTGCAGCGCTCGTAGAACTCCCGTCCCGCATCGGTGACCGTAAGCTGGCGGGTTGTACGTGTCAGGAGCTGGGCCCCCAGACGCCGCTCCAGGTCCGAGAGCCGCCGGCTCACCGCCGATTTGGCCACCCCCATGCGCTCCGCGGCCCGGCTGATATTGCCGCTGTCCACCACCCGGACATAGGTCTCAAGCTCGGTGAGCCGATCCAATTTGTTCTCCTGCAAAGAACAATCATTTCAATGAAGAACTGTTTGTTCGGTGCTCCGCGACCCCTAGGGTATCGATTATTGCCACTGGCCGGGAACTACCCGCCCGGCCGGAACTGAGACAAGAACAACCCGAGGAGCGCGAAATGAGCCGCATTCTGGTGCTTTACTATTCCATGTACGGACACGTCGAGACCCTGGCCCGGACCATCGCCGAGGGGGCCGGGCAGGTGCCGGGCGCCGATGTCCATACCAAACGGGTACCCGAGACCATGCCGGAGGAAGCCGCCCGCCAGGCCGGGGCCAAACTGGAACAGTCCGCGCCGGTCGCCGATCCCGCCGAGCTGCAGGACTACGACGCCATCCTGTTCGGCACGCCCACCCGCTTCGGGAACATGGCCGGGCAGATGCGCAACTTCCTGGACCAGACGGGGAGCCTGTGGTTTACGGGCGCGCTGACCGGCAAGGTCGCCAGCGTTTTCACATCCACGGGCTCCGGCGGCGGGAACGAGACCACCATTACCTCCTTCTGGCCCACCCTCGCCCACCACGGGATGGTCATCGTGGGGCTTCCATACGCGGCGCCCGAGCTCGCCGACATCTCCGAGGTCAAGGGCGGCAGCCCGTACGGCGCGGCCACCATCGCCGGCGACGGCAGCCGACAGCCCACGGAGAAGGAGCTGGCGCTCGCCCGCTTCCAGGGAGCACACGTCGCCGGGATCGCGGAACGGCTGCACGGGGGCTCCGAGACCGGCTCCCGCAAGGCCGGGACCCCGTGACCCCGCATCCGTGAACCGAGCTTCAGGAGACACGCAATGCACGCAATCGTCGGCATGGACCACATCGGACTGCGGGTAACGGAGCTGGCGCGCACCCGGCGCTTCTACGAGAAGCTGGGATTCGTCTTCCTGGACGGTCCCCTGGGCCCCGAGCCGGTGGCCATCATGGAGCACCCCGCGGGCGTGAACCTCAACCTCATCCTGAACGGGGACGAAAGCCTCCGGGCCAACCCGCTCATGGACTATCCGGAGAAGCCCGCCGGCTACACCCACGTCGCCCTGCGGGTGAGCGATGCCCGGGAGGTGCAGGAGGACCTTCGGGCCCAGGGCATCGCGGTGTCCGAGGGCCCGGTGGAACTGGGGGGCGGCCTCTCCCTGTTCGTGCGGGATCCGGACCGCAATGTCGTCGAGCTGCACCAGCCCGGCACGGGCTCCTGAATCCGCGCCGTAACCACCGCGAAGCGCTGAAACATGGCCACGGGGCGGGTACCCTGTGGCCATGCTACGTGCCGGGGTAGCCACGATCCCCGCCCGCCCCGGGCCGATGCCCGCCACTACTTTCCGGGAGAACCACCGTGCAGCTTCCGCTCTACCAGGTCGACGCCTTCGCGAACCGCCTGTTCACCGGCAACCCGGCGGCCGTGTGCCCGCTGTCCGAGTGGCCCTCGGAGGCGACCATGCAGGCCATAGCCACGGAGAACAACCTGTCCGAGACCGCCTTCGTCGTGCCAGGGAACGGCCGGCTGGGCATCCGCTGGTTCACCCCCAACCGCGAGGTGCACCTGTGCGGGCACGCCACCCTGGCTGCCGCCTGGGTCTGGCTGGAGCACTGCGCCGGCGAGCCCAAGCCGTCGGCCCTCCACTTCGACTCCGTGAGCGGTCCTCTGACGGTTACCCGCGAAGCGGACGGCAGGCTCACGTTGGACTTTCCGGTGGCGCCCGCCGAGCCGGCCGAGCCGCCCGCGCCCCTGACGGAAGGGCTGGATGCCGCGATCGTGGAGGTGGCGGCGGGCGACGACTGGCTGGTGCGCCTGGAGAACGAGGCGGCCGTACGGACCGTGGCGCCGGACATCGGCCGGCTGCGCGCCCTGGACCGGCGGGGCGTGATCGTCACCGCCGAGGGCGACGAGGCGGATTTCGTCTCCCGTTTCTTCGCCCCGAACTTCGGCATCGCCGAGGACCCGGTCACCGGCTCCGCCCACTGCATGCTGACCCCTTTCTGGGCGGAACGGCTGGGCAAGGAGCGGTTCCGGGCGCAGCAGCTCTCGGCGCGGGGCGGCGAGCTGGCATGCGCGCTCGCCGGAGATCGGGTCCGGATCGGCGGCCACGTGGTGCCCTACCTGGCGGGCACCCTTGAGCTTTCCGGGAATTAGCGCCGCCCGGGCGGTACGTGGAGGCGCCTGGCCGGCCGATTCCGGGGCATGCGGGCCCGGACTGATCCCGCCGCTGCCGATACCCCTTGCCCGGAAGGTGCCCTTGGGGGAGTGGCCTCCGCCCGCGTCACCATAAGGTGCGTGCTCCGCTGGGATCCGGAGCCGGTGGTAATGGCGGACGGCCAATGGGTCCCGAGCGGAGGGCACGCCTTCCTGGAACGGGCCTTCGCCTGGCTGCTCTACACCGCCCCTAACCGGTTCCCGGAATCACCCGGGAGCTCGCCGCCCGCTTGTTGCTCCGGCCCAGGGCGTTCAGGGCGTCCCAATAGGGGATCGGGTTGGCAATGATCGCCCGGGCGAAGCCGCGCGTGGACTCGATCAGCTCCCCGTCCCGCTGCTCGGGCCGCCCGCCCTTGCGCGCCCAGACCTGGATGGCCTCTTTCACGCGCGCCACTCGCTTCTCCATGCTGTCCCGCCACTCCAGGACCGCGCCCTCCCGGGCCACCAGCTCCTCCCAGCCGTTCAGGTCCAGCCGGGCGGCGGAAGCGGCGAGCTGCGCCCGGATGAAGAAATACTTGGTGGCCACGAAGCGGATGCCGTCCGCGATCCCCTCCTCCCGGGAGACCAGCTTCGCCTTGATGTCGAAGCAGCGCTGGTCGAAGCTGTGCAGCTGGTTGCACCAGTTGAAGGTGCTCTTCTTGCGCTGCAGGAAGGAAAGGATGAACCGGGCATTCTCCCGGATCCGGTCCTGCTCTTCCCGGAGCGCCGACCGGGAGGCGGTGACCTCGTCGAAGAACTGCATCCGCGCCTGGTAGCGATTCATGCCCAGCTGGTTGTAGCCGATGAACAGCAGCGCCCCGGTCGCCACCAGCAGCAGGACGAAGGCGAGCCCCAGCACGAATCCGGAAAGCACGGATCCCCCGTTTCCCCTGCGCAATAACCTCCCCTCCTCGCGGCTTGCCGAACAGCGCCCCGGAAGCCCGTTCCGGGGCCGGAGATGCCCAAGGGGCTTTTGTACCGCACGGGGAAGCTTTCCGGGAAGCGTGCGGGAGAATTTAAGTCCGGACGCGCCCCGCATTCGGCGACCGAATGCCCGTTGACGCCGGCTCAATACTTAGTAAGCTAACAAATATTAGCAAGCTAACCTTCGAGGACCGCCATGCTGCTCAACCTCCACCGCACCGCCGCCGCTCTCGCACTGGCCAGCATCGCCCTCTTCTGGCTTTCCACCGTGACGGTGGAAGCCATCGGCTCGCCCGACGCCATCGCCGCGGTCAAGCGGGCGATCCTGTGGGGCCTGCTGGTCCTGGTACCCGCCCTCATCGCCACCAATGCCAGCGGCTTCCGTCTGGCGCGGGGCATCCCGCCGGAGGTTGTCCGCCCCAAGCTGCGCCGGGCAGTGATGGCGGCCGCCAACGGCCTCCTCATACTGGTGCCGGCCGCCTTCTACCTGGACGCCCTGGCCCGGGCCGGCTCCTTCGGCACTCCGTTCGTCGCCGTCCAGGCCCTGGAGCTGGTGGCCGGGGCCACCAACTTCCTGCTGCTGGCCGCCAACGTCCGCGCCGGCCGGCGCCTGCACGGGCGGGTCGCGGGATGAGCCTGGCGCGCTGGGACTCCCTGGGCTACATCATCAACCACGTGGCCCGGCTGTTCGCCGACCGCCTGTCCCGCCGCATCCGGCGGCACGGCGTCACCATCGGCCAGTTCCCGCTGCTACTGGCCCTGTGGGAGGAGGAAGGAATCAGCCAGGCGGAGCTGTCCCGGCGCCTGGACATCGAGCCGGCCACCACCAACAACACCCTGCGCCGCATGGAGCGCGACGGCCTCGTCACGCGCCGGCGGGACGCCAATGACCAGCGGAGCACCCGGATCTATCCCACCGGGCGCGGCCGCGAACTGGAGGAACCGCTCACCGCCGAGGCGCGAGCCGTGAACGCCCGGGCTTCGCGGACGCTTTCGGGGGAAGAGGCCGCGGAGCTGCACCGCCTTCTGGGGAAGGTCATCCGGGCCCTGGAGCGGGAAGAGGCCCCCCTGCCCGGCTCCGGGGAGGGTCACTCGTCCAGCTCGGGGTAATGCCGGAAGATGCCGTCCTCGTTGAAGGGGATGCGCCGCTCGGAATCCAGGTAGGCGCTGATTCGAGGCAGGTCCCGCACGCGCTGATGCAGCAGGGTCACGCGCGGCGTGCTGTATTCCGCCCGGGCCATGGCGTTGGGGAAGGCGTAGCGCAGCCCCGCCACCACCTGGAACATCGACAGGTCCGCGTAGGTGCACGCCGTCCCGGCGAGCCAGCCGGCATCGGCGTTGTCGGCCAGGACACGCTCGAAGTAGCCGAGGAACTTCGGGAGCCGGTATTCCCGGAAGCCCTGGGCCTTATTGAGCGCCTCCTCCTTCTGGTCCTCGTAGTAAAGCTGTACGCCCACCGGATGGTGGGTGTCGTGAATCTCGCCCACGAAATCGGCGATGGTAAGCTGCAGCTGATTCACCCAGAGCCGGTCCAGCTCCCCTTCCGGCGCCAGGCCGTGCTTGCCGCCGAGATAGAGCAGGATATTCGCGGTCTGGGCGATCAAGTGGCCGTCCACATCCAGCACGGGCGGCGCGAACGCCGGCGGCCCGGGCTGCTCCCCCCACAGGATGCTCGATACCGCGCCGAAATTCGGGCCCTCCGGGGTCCGCCCCACATCCTCGTATTCCGCCCCGACCGCCTCCAGGGCAAGCCGCACGAGCTCGCCGCGCCCCTGGATCGTGGGCCAGTAATAAAGCCGGTAAGTCATTGCCGGGCCTCCATGGTTACTCCGGACGGGAGGGCAGCATGCCACCTGCCCTTCCCTTACGGGAGCCGTTTCCCGCCCATGGCGTCAATACGGAAAGCCGGAGGGGCCGGAATCCGGACGGGTACATCCAGGATTTTCCGGAAGGCAGCCAGCAAAAAGCAAGACCTGACCCCACTTAAAACGGCCCCTGGGCCCCGGATGGAGCCCGGCAAGGCTCCGCCCGGGCTTGCCGTCCCTTTGTGGTCTGGGCGGCCGTGGCGGTCCTACCCCAGGGCCTCCAACAGCGTCCGGGCAACCGTCGCGCTGGAGGTGGGATTCTGTCCCGTGATCAGATTGCCGTCAGTGACCACGTGCTCCTGCCATGCCTCGACGCCACTGTAGTCACCGCCCAGTTCGCGGAGCTTGTCCTCCAGCAAGAAGGGCAGGATATCCGCCAATCCGGTCTGCTGCTCCTCGGTGTTGGTGAACCCGGCCACCTGCCGGCCCGCCACGAGGGGCTGTCCGGAGGAATCGGTGGCCCCGATCAGAGCGGCCGGACCGTGGCATACCGCCGCTACCTGGCCACCGCCTTGGGCCAGCGCCGAGATCATGGCCGCGGAAGCCTCGTCGGTGGCCAGGTCGTACATCGGACCGTGGCCGCCGGGGGCGAACACCGCGTCGAAATCCTCCGCGCGCAGATCGCGCACCTTACGGGTACCGAGCAGCGCCTGGATGGCGTCGCCGTGGCGGCTGGTATCGGTTGACGGCAGGCTGCGCGGCTCGATGGGCACGTCGCCGCCCTCGGGGCTGGCTACGGTGATCTCGGCCCCGGCCTCGGAAAAGATCTCATAAGGTACGGCGAATTCGTCCAGCCAGACGCCGGTGCGGGCGCCCGGGACCATATGGTCAGTGCTGGTGCAAATTATCAGGATGCGCTTTGCCTGGCTCATGGATTGCTCCTGGTCGAATGGATGGACCGTTCAACGGACGCCATCCTAAGCACCCACCATTTATGCAACAATAGACATTTATTAAAAATTTCTTTTCGGGTTTGCAAAAATGGCCCTACTGCAAGGCATCGAGGAATTCGTGGCCATCGTGGACGAGGGCTCCATGACCGCGGCGGCCGAGCGTCTCGGGGTCTCCGTGGCTCGCGTAAGCCGCCAGCTAGAGCGGCTGGAGGACCGGCTGGGCGTCCGCCTTTTGGAGCGCTCCACCCGGCGGCATAGCCTTACCCCCGAAGGCGAGCGTTTCTATCAACAGGTTAGCCCCCTGACCACGGAGCTACGCGCCCTCACCGAAGAGATCGGCGACCACGCTTCCGAGCTTTCCGGACCCATCCGGCTCGCCTCCCCCGGCGGCTACATGGTCGACTATATGGCGCCCCGCCTGGCCCGGTTCTCGGCGGAGCACCCCGAGGTGACCATCGACTGGGAGGTCTCGTCCCGGGTAGTGGACCTGGTGTCGGAGCCCCTGGACCTCGCCGTCCGCCAATGCCAACTGGAGGACAGCTCCCTGGTGGCCCGCAAGCTCTTCGAGCGCCGGCTGGCCCTGTGCGCCAGCCCGGACTACCTCCGCGCCCGACCCGCCCCCGAGCATCCGGACCAGCTCAGCGACCACGACTGCCTCGTTGGCTGCAGCGACCGCTGGCCCTTCCGGACCAATGGCCAGACCTGGCAGGTCCGCGTAAACGGCCGTTGGCACAGCGACAACGGCGCCGCCCTGCTGGAGGCGGGCCGCCAAGGCCTGGGTCTGCTCTATCAGCCCCTGACCCTGGTGCACGAGGCCCTGGAGCAGGGCGAGCTGGTCGAGGTTTTGGCTGACTTCACCGTGGCCGACGTCCCCGTCTGGGCCGTCCACCCCAGCCGCCGCCACGTTCCGGCGCGGGTGCGCCGGCTAATCGAATACCTGGTTAATTGAAAGCGGGTCGGCCGGAACGGTCCCCATCTGGGAGCAGTCCAACGTCATTTCCCGGGTTGTCCGGCCCACCCGCACCTTCCGCACCCCCGTCGAGGACACCCCGCCTAGGCCGAGCCCGGCCGAAACCAACGGAAAGGAGCCCACTCCCGTGTCGACGAGCTTTTGGGACGAGCGTTACCAGGCGCGCGAATTCGCCTACGGGACCGCGCCCAATGACTTCCTGGTGGAGAACGCCGCTTACCTTCCGCCCCGGGGGCGGCTCCTGCTGCCCGCCGACGGCGAGGGGCGCAACAGCGTCTGGCTTGCGGAGCGGGGCTATCGGCCCACCGCGGTGGATTTCTCCAGCGTGGGCCTGGAGAAGGCACGGACCCTGGCCGCGGAGCGCGGCGTGGCCATCGAGACCGTACACACCGACCTCACCGACTGGGACTGGCCGGAGGACACCTTCGACGGCGTGGTCGCCGTGTTCTGCCACCTACCGCCCGGACACCGGCAGTACGTGCACCGCGCCATGCTCGGGGCCCTGCGCCCGGGCGGCCGGCTGCTGCTGGAGGCCTATACCCCCGACCAGCTCGCCTACCGCACCGGCGGTCCGCCCGTGGAGGAAATGCTATACAGCCGCGCGGCTCTGGAGGAGGACTTCGCCGGGGCCGCGATACTGCACCTGGAGGAAAAGGTGCGGCCCGTCATGGAGGGCAAATACCACCACGGCGATGGCGCCGTGATCCAGCTGGTGGCGGAGCGGCCCGCATAGCGTGTGCCCCCTTCGGAGACGCGCCCCCGGCCGCCCGGAGGCCTTAAACCACATGGAAAGCCGGGAGGCTCCATTAGGCAAAAAGCAAGACCTGACCCCCAGCTTCAAATTTGTGATCCCAGCTTTGGTAGTGCTCATGCCCGCTCCCTACCGCCCCGATGGCGACCCGCCCCACCCCGTCCCCCGACGGAACCTTGGGCGCAACGCTGGAATGCCGGCAGGTGGCGTTGTTGGGAGGCCTCCTGGAGATTGCGGAACACGGCCAGGATGTCCTCCCGGGCGGTCGCGTGCAGCAGTCGGTCATACAGCCTGCCGTTGGCAATTTCCGCGCCGACGCCCGCCTTGCAGGCATCCCGCAGGCTGTCATAGCGGTCCACCTTGCCCGGCCAGGGGTTGTCGGGGATGGGCAGGTCGTAGCGGGCGAACAGCGTGCACAGCGCCTCGATATGGCGCGCCTCCGCCTCGCGGATCTTGCTGAACGGCCGCACGGGACCGAAATCGTCCAGCACCTGGTCGTAGGTAGCCCAGGCGCGGTACTCGTCGTCCAGCGCCTCGTGAAGTGCGTGAATCTCGGGGGCGGTCAGGTCGCTCATGGGGCGTTGTGGGAATGGGACCCGCTGGGATGGGAGTGGGCGGCCACTCAAGACCCTTCGCGGCCAGCCCGGGTCTTCCCAACAGTGCACGCCCGCCGGAGCGCTCCGGTCAAGGGCTCTCGGCGTAATTCCCTGGTTGGGAGGCAGGACCCGTCGGCTGGCGCTATCAGGTAGTTCCGCCACTTGCGACCCAACACCCTATGGGGAAAACCCGCGGTCCGACGGGTATCGATCCATATTCGGCACGTGGGCCCACCCGTATACATTGGGAAAACCGTTTGGCGACGCACGCAGCGAAGCCCATCGGGAGCGGGCAGAAACGTAAACAAAGGGCGGGGAGGAAAGATCATGCATATCGCAAAGGAAGACGTTCCGGTACGAATCGATGCGCCCGGAGCAGTCGCCCGGCAACAGACCGAGTTCGGTGACGTCACGGGCTACGGAAAGATGGGGGCGGAATACTTCTCCTTCGGCGCCGGGACCGACATCACCGAGCTGCTCCACGGGCTGGAAGACGATACTTGCCAATCCCCGCACTGGGGCTATGTGGTAAAGGGTGCCATTACCGCCCTGTATACGGACGGCGAGGAAGAGACCTCGCGGACCGGCGACCTCTTCTATTGGCGCCCCGGCCACAGCGTCCGGGCGGAAGAGGACACCGACGTCGTCATGTTCAGCCCGCAGGAAGAGCACGGCGCCGTCATCGACTATATCCGCGGCAAGGTCGGCGGCTGACCCCCTCCATGCGAAGGGCAGGGGGTACGCCCTGCCCTTCCTTTCATCCTGCTCCCCCGATGCAATAGCGCATTCGGTCGCCTGTCCCAGAAGGGCATGGGCGAGCAGCGCCCATTTGTGCCCGGAAGGCGGCCACGTTACAGTCTCGGGCCTATCGGCCCGGGCCGCCGGGTCTGGCCACCCACCTAACCCCAAGGACCACCATGTCTTCCTACCTGGGCCGAATCCTCGGCCTCGAGCTGCTGTTCGTCCTGCTCTGGAACTCCGGCTTTATCGGGGCCGAATATGGCCTTCCCTATACCGGCCCATGGAGCCTGCTGTTCTGGCGCTATGTCGCCCTGGCGGGTCTGCTGGGGCTATGGCTGGCCGCGAACGGGCGGCTGAGCTGGCCCGGGAACCGGGCGGTTGGGCATACGGCGCTGGTGGGCGTGCTGGCCCACGGGGTCTGGCTCGCCTGCGTACTGGTGGCGCTGGACATGGCGGTCCCGGCGGGCATCGTGGCCCTGGTCACGGCCCTCCAGCCGCTACTGACCGGGGCCCTGTCCGGCCCCGTGCTCGGCGAGCGCACCGATGCCCGCCAATGGCTCGGCCTGGTCTTGGGCTTCACCGGCGTGGTCATCGCCGTGGGTGCGCGCCTGTCCCAGGACGCCGCCACCCCGGCGCTGGGCTACCTGATCCCCTTCGGCTCCGTGGTGGGCATTACCATCGCCAGCCTCCTGCAGCGCCGCTGGGCGCAGGCGGGCACCAGCGCCTCTCTTCCCCTGGACACCACCCTGTTCTACCAGAGCGTCGCCACCGCCCTGGCCCTGATGCTGCCGGCCTGGTGGCTGGAGGGCTTCGCCGTCCAGTGGGCGCCGCCCTTCCTGGCGACCATGGGCTGGCTGATCGTGGCCGTCTCGCTGGGGGCCTACTGGGCCATGTGGCGCCTGCTGGCCCGGGACGAGGCGACCCGGGTAGCGAGCCTGTTCTACCTCAGCCCGCCGGTGACCATGCTCATGGCGTGGGCGGCCTTCGGTGACGGCCTGATCGCCACGGATGTGCTCGGTCTGGCGGTGGCCGGGGCCGGGGTGATGCTGGTCTACCGGATCGGGGCTCGGCGCCCGGCTACGGCGTCCAAACCGTCGGAATAAATCCCTCCGGCCCGCCGGTCAAGGGCGAATAATCGAATGGGGGCGGAAGGCGCCTACCTCACTTGTACTTGAGGTAGGCGTAGCCCTTCTGCTGATAGCGGATGATCTCCGCCTCGGCCATGGGCACCAGCGTAACGAAGCCGTGGATGTCTCCGGGCTTGTAACCGTGGAAGCTGGCCGCTTGCTCGCACATGCGGAATTCAATGACCCCGTTCATGGTCAGGCTGTTCGCCCTTTTCATCAGGTCCTTGTGCTTTTGAAAATTCTCAATGGCGAAAAACGGGATCTCGTTGCCGTGCAGGACCAGCACCACCGAGGTGTCGAAGGGGTTGGCGCCATTGAGCTTGCTGATGTAGCTGGCGCGGTCGAGCACGGAGCTCAGGCGCTCGACGCTGTCCACGGCCACATCGAACACCACCTCCTGCCGGCTGTAGTCAATGTCCTTGGCCGAAGCCTTACCCCAGGGCGCCTGGGCGGACTCGGCGACGGCCGCTGCCGGAGCGGCCAGGGCGCCCGCGAGCAACAGCGCAAACAGCTTCCGGAACATGGCGTCCTCCGTGGTTGGATCCGATTGCGCAAGGAAAACTTGTCCGGACGCGGAAATCAACCATCCAGTCCGGAGCCGGCGGGAAGGATACCGGGATCGCCCGGACGTTGCGGGGTATCGCCACGGCTACTAGGGATGGGATAAGACCACCTGATCAGGAGGGAATCCCATGAAGGCAGCCATAAGCACCCTGCTGGGAAGCGCCGTGCTGGCGCTCACCGCCACGCCGGTACAGGCCGAGGAAGCCACCTTCAACAACCCGAGCCTGGTTCCCGAAGTCGCCATGAAGGCGGTCAAAGCGGCCGTGAAGGCCTGTCGCGAACAGGAGACCCAGGTTACCGCCGCGGTGGTGGACGAGGGCGGCAACACCCAGGCCCTCATGCGCGACCGCTACGCCGGCCCGCACACCGTCGACACCGCCATCAGCAAGGCCTGGACCGCCGTCAGCTTCCGCACGGACACGCTGGAGCTGCGGGACATAACCGAGCCCGGCAAGTCCGGCTACGGTATCCAGAACCTGCCCAACGTAACCATCCTGGGCGGCGGCAAGCAGATCATGGTCAATGGCCGGATCGCCGCCGGCATCGGCGTCTCCGGAGCACCAAGCGGCGGGATCGACGACCAGTGCGCAACCGCCGGCATCGATGCCATTCAGGAGGAGCTGCTGTGAATCAAGCTGGGGTGCCTTTTGCCTTGTTGACCCGCTTGGACCAGTGGAAGCCCGGCATCGGGCTTTTACCTTGGGGCACTGTCGCCTCCCGAACAAGATAGGCTGTCGACCCCCTATAGTTGTATTGAGGCGGCCTTGGCCTAGGGATAGGCTGCCTCTGTCTTGTGGATCGCAAGGCACTCTCCTTGGTGTGTGTAGACCGCCCCGCCAGGTTGTTCCCCCCACCTCTCCCCTGGCGGGGTCTTTGTTTCCCGCCCTTGCGCTAACTGGCGCAATCGTCCTGAAGCGAGCTTCCCGCCGCTGTGCTATTCGCTGCCCGATTGCGGGCAATCAAAGTGGGTGTCCCGTAGGGCCTTCTGTCCCGTAGGGCCTTCTGGGCCTGCCCGTGGCCGGGGCGGGGGCGGGGGCCGGGGCGGGGGCGGGCATACTGCTGGTGTACCGAATTGGGCGCTGCAACCGGCCCCGGCGCCGCGGTAACTCCCTGTCGAAAATCTTTACAGGATCCAGCCTGTCTGCTGGCCCTGCCAACGAAGGTCCAATCCAGGACAATCCGGGACCGCAAGCCCCGTGGGGCCGGCCAGCCCCCCTCCCCTGCGGAGCATAGCGCTCTGAGCCAGTGTAGAAATCCTTTACAACACGGACCGCCGAAATTCTTCACACCTTCGCTTGGTCTGTCCGAGCCCCCACTTGTCCGGGTCTGGCATAACGCTTGCGGGGACACAACCCGGGAGGCAACCGATTTTCCTGCTGCAAGGAGCGCGCTATGCAAGCAAGTAGCGGCGCTCCCGGTGTTGGCCTCCATTACGATGTGGCCCCCAATGTCTACGGATCCCCGGACTGGGGACCCTGGCTTCAGGACACCAGAGACGATGTGGCGGACGGATCCTTTACCAACATGGGCTCGGGGGCTCACCCCGGGCAGTCCAAGTTAGCCCCGCGGGAGATGATCTCTTATTCAAAAGGTTGCCCCGGTCCCCAACGCCAAGACCCTGTGGCTACTCCTGGCCGTCAGCGGGGTTTCCTATTGGGCCAGTCGTCGTCGTCAGAGTGCCGGATCCTGCTAGAGCTCGGGTAAGGGAAAGCAAGCCACCATCTGGCCCCCGAACAAAAAGGGCGTCCTATGCGGTGCTCCTTCTGGCGTCAATCCAACCCTTTTAGGCAAAAGACAAGACCTGACCCCTCTTACAGGTCGCTCATGGTGCGGTGCCGGGGGCAAGTGGCAGGGACTCTTCCACAGTGGACTCCTCTCCGGCTGCCCGATCAAGGGCCTGCGGCGTTCTCCGCTCGGAAGAAACCGGGGCGGCCGCATGGGCCGCCCCAAGCGAGCGCATCCCCGCCTCTTCCTGCCGCCGCCCCCGAGCATCCGCCCTGCTTTATCTTCATCTTCGTTGGAAGGCCAGCTTCGGGGGTTATTCCACGCCTTTCCCGGCCACGGCGCCATAGCCTTCCATGGACTTCTTGTACCGCAGGGGCTTGTTGTTCATGAAGGTGGTGGAGTCGTAATTCTCATCCGCGATCACACCCCAGACCTTGCGCCGTTGCATTCCCATGTTCCCCGTATCGTACAAGGGGAAGATCAAGCTCTCCCGCATGTGCTTTTCCAGGGGATTGGCAAGGTCAACGGAGTTAATTCCAACCACTTGCATGCACTGCCAAACGGCCTCCTTAAGCACCTCGCCGGCGTAGATCTTGGCCATCGCCCCTAGGGCATGGCCTTCGCCCTCATGGGTGTCCAAATAGTGGGCGCCCTTCCAGGAGAGATAACGTGCCGCTTCGATCTTGGTGGCGATATCCGTCAGCAGGTAGCCCACGTTCTGATAATTGATAATGGGCTTGTCGCTGCCCGCGGTGTAGGTCTTGCACCAGTCGAGTGCCCATTCGTAGGCGGCGCGGGCATTGCCCACCGCCGAGGCACCGGCCGCCGGTCCGGACCAGGTGAAAGCCTTTTGTATCACCAGGTCGCCGTCGCCGACGGCGAACACGTTTTCCTCCGGGATCCTGGCGTTGTGGATCTCGAACCAGTTGTTCTGGTCGAGGAATTGGCCGACGGTCCGAAGCGGCTGGCGGAAGCGCAGCCCCTCGGTCCCGCGGGGGATGATGGCGACACCGAGTCCTTCGCTCCCTCCCTTGGACTTGTCCACCCGGACAATGGCAACGATCACATCCGCGCCCTGCAGGTCCCAGCCGCCGCAATTGGTTGGCCAATACTTCTCGCCGTTGATCACGTACTCGCCGTTGGCCGGATCATGTTCGGCGACCGTCTGGATGCCTACGGGGTGCTTGCCCGGGTGGTCGAAATTGGCGGTACCCCCGGGAGCACCCGGAGGCTCGCTGACCGCCCAGCCGGCGAGCCAGGAGCTCTTCTCGCCGCTGGTCGCCATTTTCAGCCATTTTTCCTTCTGCTCTTCGGTGCCGAACCAGAGGATGGGCAGCAGGGCCAGTCCATTCACCAGGAGGGTGGTGGCAAAGCCCGGGTCCACGGTGGATATCTCCTCCGCAGCGATCAGGTAATCCACGTTGCTCAGGCCCGAACCGCCGTATTCCTCGGGGAGGAAGCACATGGCGAAACCCGCCTTGTAGGCTTCTTCATAGGCGGGCTTGGTCATCACAAAGGCCTTTTGCGGATCGGGTTCTTGCCAGGCCTCCTCCACGATTGGCTTGAGGGTGTTCCGGGCGAAATCCCGGGTAGTCTTTTGGATTTGCTCCTGTTCTGGCGTCAGGGTGAAATCAATGGGCATGGGGGACCTCCTCTGCTTCAGGAGGTTATATCCGGCGAGCCCTCAGGGCGGGCGGGCATAACCTGCAATTCACATTCCATATTTCTCCATTGGGCACCTTTTTTGGATTTTGTCAATATCTGTTTTTACGATATTACCTGCTGATAATCAAGAATAATTTCCAGAAAGGGGCCGAACCTTCCCCTTTCTGGAATAAAATGGGTGCCCCCTAGCTTCGCAATGGCCACGACTCAGGATGCATCCTCCCGGGAGTCCTCCGCAGCCGTCTTCCGGGAATACATAGCGCGATCGGCCACCCGGAACAGGGTCTTTTCATCGCCGGCATCCGCTGGGTAGCGGGCCCAGCCCAGGCTCAGCCCCACATGGACCACCCGACCGTCCTCCAGCCGGATGGACCGGGCCACCTCCTCATTGATCTTCTCCACGACCGTCTCGACATTATCGGTGCCGCCCACCTCCTCCAGCAGGATGACGAACTCGTCCCCTCCCAGACGTCCGACGGTATCCGACTGCCGCACACTGCCGCGCAGGCGATCGGCCACCTGCACCAGAACCTGATCGCCGGCGGCATGGCCGAGGCTGTCATTGATGGGCTTGAAGCGATCCAGGTCGCCCACCACCAGGGCCAAGCCGTGACCATGGCGGTCGCCCCGGGCCATGGCGGCCTCCAAGTTTTCATCGAAGACGTTGCGATTGACGAGGCCGGTCAGGGGGTCGTGGCCGGCCTGATACTCCAGCTGCGCCTGGCTCTCCATGAGGTCCTGATTGGCCCGCTCCAGGTCATGCGTGCGCTCTGCCACCCGCTGCTCCAGCTGGCGCTCGCTCTCCCGCAAGGCCTCCACCTTCTCCTGACGGGTGCGAAGGGCCTGCTCCTGCGCCTCGTCCCGGGACTGCTGCAGGGTCTGAATGCGGTCGGCCAGGGCCAGGGAAAGCAGCAACATTTCCATGGCCGAGCCAATGAGCAGGGCATTGGCCGTGACGACGTTGGAGGGCAGCACGCCCAGATTGTGGAGAGAGATGATGACCACCCCGGTCAGCAGCGCCACCCAGGCCAGCACGAAGAAGCGCGCCCCGGGCTGCCGCTGATAGAGACTGACCGCCCCCAAGCCCAGCGCCCCGGCGGCGAAAACCAGGGAAAGGAGGTTCACGGAAAGCGCCGCCAGGTGGTAGGACCACAGCACCACGCAGAGGAAAATGGCGGCATAGCCGGCGGCCACCAGCGGCATGAGCCAGCCCAGCCGCACCCGGGACGGCGTATCGCCCAGGAAACGCCGCACGAAGAGCGCGCCGAAGAAGCCCGCCAGGGAGACACCGCCGGTGGGCGTCAGGTTGGTTAGCCAGGGGTTTTCGGGCCAGAGGAACTGCCCCGTGAACCCGGCCAGCCCAGCCTGGCCGATAGCCAGGGTGGCGATAAAGGCGACGTAGTTGAGGTAGAGCGGATCGCGAAGGGAGAGGTAGAGGAACAGGTTGTAGATGAGCAGGGCAAGCAGGATGCCATAGTAGAGGCCCAATGCCGCGTACGCCCGCAGATCGTGCGCCCAGAGGGCATCGGCCCGCCAGATGGTCAGCGGCGCCGTGAGCGTCCCCTCCGATGCCACCCTCAGGTAGAGGGTGTAGTCCGTCGCCGGTTCCAGGTCGAGGTCGAAAACGTGGTTGCGATGGGGAATGGGGCGGTCGCGGAAGGGGAGCTGATCGCCGGAATGGTGGGCCCGCCACCCGCCCCCATCGGAAGCCAGATAGAGGTCCACCCGATCCAGGGAGGCATGCCCCACCTCCAGCAGCCAGCGCCCGGTAAGATCGGCCTTTGTGGACAGCGGCAGCCGCAGCCAGATCTCGTCCCGGGTCAGGCCGAAGTTGGTGGCGCGGGCCCCCTCCCCCGCCAGGGAGCGGAAGCCGCCTTCGCCATGGACCGCGCGCACCGCCTCCAGGGTAAGGGGCGCCCCGTCATGGCGATGCAGGCTGGCGGCAGCATCAATCGGCTGGCGCGTCTCGGCCCCCACCGTCACCCGCTCCCCCCCGGCCGCAGCAGCCGGTCCCGCGACCATGGTAAGCACCACCAGCGCGACCGCCGCCCAGAACCCCTGCCAGCTCATGCGCCCACTCCACCAACCATACCCACCCTCAATCCACTGGTGTCTTAATCGCGGAATGTGGCTGCCCCCTCCCAGACACTCCGATGCGCGCTCCCGCAGGGCAGGTGCTGTTCACCCGCCCGGCGGGTCCCGGCTACCACCAGGACGCTGTCCTCTTTAATGGCCTTGGAAACCCTGTGCGTTATACGGCTATTGACCGTAGCTCGGTCCGGCCCTGTCCGCAAGTGCGCAAAGGAAGAGCTGTCCGAATGGGCAAGAAGCTCGGCCAGAGCAGAGCTGCGGGATCGGGGAGTGTGCCGGAAATGGCAACCAGCACCGAGGAGGGGAGGCCCAGGGAGGCTGCCTGAGGACAAGCAAGAAAGTGGGTGTCCCTTTTGCTCTTTTGCTCCGGCCCAATTCCTAACTGGGAACTGCCCGGCCTTTCTGGCATCCTATTTTGTTGAAATATTCAACAAAAGAAATCCGCTTCGGGAGTCTCGGCTATGGCTACGGTCAACTACTCGGTACCGGATGAGATCCGGAATGAATTCAACGAGGCCTTCGCCGGAGAGAACAAGAGCGCGGTTATCGCGCGTCTGATGCAGGAAGCTGTGGAAGAGCGGCGCCGGCAGGAGCGCCGGCAGACGGCTATAGAAGGCCTGCTGCGGCTCCGGGAAGAGATGCCGGGACTGACCGAGGAGGAAATTCGGGAGGCCCGGAAAGAAGGCCGGCCGTGACGCACCTGGTAGTGGATGCCAGCGTCGCCCTGAAGTGGATCTTCCCCGACGGAGCGGAAGAACTGGAGGATGCGGCCCTAACCCTCCTGCACCGTGTCGGCTCCGGGGAGATCACCCTGATTCAGCCGCCCCACTGGCTGGCGGAGGTAAGCGCCGTCCTGGCCCGCAAGGCGCCGGAACCGGAGCGCCGGGAACAAGCTATCGGCTTCTTCTACGCCCTGGAACCGGAGATCCCGGACTCCCCCGACCTATACTTCCGCGCCGCCGACCTCGCCGCTCACCTGGAGCATCACCTGTTCGACACCCTCTACCACGCCGTCGCCCTGGAGCATGAGGCCGAATTGATTACCGCCGATACTGCCTACTTTCGCAAGGCCGGCCCGGAGGCAGCCAACCTGGGCGCCATACGGCATCTGGGGGATTTTTCAGGTTAGTTGGGGGAGCCGGACCAAGACGAAAATCTTATTCCCCCTTACTGCCTCCGCCGCTAAGCCGCCGCGGAGAACAGCCGCTCCGCCGCCCGAAGGCCCCGGAGGTAGGCGCGCTGGCGCCGAGACCGGGCGACCGTAAGCGAGGCGGGCGCGCCCACCGCCGAGCCGAAGGCCCGCAAGAGCCGGTCGGACTCGGCAGCCAGGGCCTCGGCATCCATGCCGAGGCGGTCCAGGATTTTGGGCTTTCCTGGCGGAATGCGCCCCCGCTTGGCCGGATGCACCGCCCGCCCCAGCCAGTCCACCAGTTCCAGATAGTCGTCAAAGGCATAGGGGATGGCCCAGTCCAAATGCCCTGTCGCATCGAAGGGCATGAGCGGTGCCTTGGGCAAGGCAGCCGTCCCCTCCTCGGAGTCCTCCGCCCCTGCCTCGGCCACCGGACCGTCCACCCGCTCCGGTTCCCGTCCTAGTCGCTGCTGGATGGACGTGTAATCCGACTCCTCCGGTGTCTCGGCAATTCCCGCCCGAATGGGATTCAGGTCCACGTAGGCCAGGGCCGCGATCAGCGCCTGCTCGTCCAGTAGGGCCTGGCTCTTGAACCGTCCCTCCCAGAACCGCCCCCGGACGCCGTCCTCGGCATTGGCCTGGCGAGCGATGCCCTCGTTCAGGGTGCGCATGAACCAGGACAAGTCCTGCAGCCGGGCGCGGTACTGCTCGGCCCACTGGGTCACGGCCAGGACCTCCCCTTCATCGAGCCCCTGGCGCCCTTCCGCCAGGTACCGCCGAACCAATAGCGGCCCGGAGTACAGGGCGGTCCAGCGGGCCAGCACCTCGTCCACGGTCCAATTTTCTGCCCGCTCCGCATCGATCCGGACCACCACGTGGAAATGGTTGTTCATCACCGCGTAGCCCGCCACATCCACCGCGAAGACAGAGGCAAGCTGCTGCAAGCGGTCGGCGATCCAGCCGCGCCGGTGCTCATAGTTCACACCAGTAAATCGGTCCTCCCCACACAGGAAGGCCCGGCGCACGCAGCGGGAGACACAGTGGTACCAGGGGGTATCGGAGACAGAAACCAGGGCGGAGCGGGGCTGGGTCATGGGGAAGCCCTCCTAATAAGAACATATTGAGAACTTACCAGGGAGGCTACCTGAGGGCAATCAAAGTGGGTGGCCCATATCTATCCTACCTTGGGGTTCCCCCTGGACAGGGGCTTTTCGGCCTGGAAAGATCTAGGAACGAGAACGTCGCTAGATAGCTGAAAATAAAGGGGCTACCTGACGAATCCGGTTGTGCCAGTGGGTTTTTCGAAGAAGGGGGGCACATGGATCCCGCGCAGATATTCCAAGCGCAGATGGCCAAATTCTACGGCTTCGTCTTCCAATGGATATTCCCCGCCGTGCTCATTGTTCCCGGGGTGTCGCTGCTGTTGCGCTCCTGGCTGAAGGACCTTAAGGGGCACGCGGGCGAGAAGGGAGTGGCCAAACGCCTGGCACGGTTCGCCGCCGATGTCCGCAACGACGTGCTTCTTCCGGACGGCAGGGGTGGCTTGACCCAAGTGGACCATCTGGCCCTGCTGCCTTCCGGGATCTGGGTGGTGGAGACGAAGAACTACGGAGGGGAAATCTTCGGCAAGCCCCGGGAAAGCAGTGGACCCAGAAGATCAGCGGGCGCCGCTACCAGTTCCACAATCCCCTCCGCCAGAACTATGGCCACATCAAGGCCCTGGAGACCTCCCTTCCCGACACGCCGGTACATGGCCTGGTGGTGTTCTCCGACCGGGCGGCTTTCCCGAAGGGGCACCCCGAAGGCGTGGTGCAGGTCCGGGAAATGCTGGAGAACCTGGGCCCCGATCCGCTTGTGGAGCCGGTACCTGTAGGTCTGCGGGCGAAGTGGGAGGCCCTCGAATATCGCATCCGGACAGGGAAAGAGGCCCGAAAAGCCCATCTCGCCCAGTTCCGATCGAGGACGCGGGAGCGTCTGGGTCGGATCCTCACCATGGTCCTGATCGGATTGGGGATCTCCGTGTTCATCGGATCCCGAATCGTTTACTGACCACCTCCCTCCCATGAGGAAGCACCGTGCGTCTGCGTTCCCCGTGAGTGCGGGAATGAACCAATCTTAAAACCAGGAACTACGGGGCGGCCACTTAGGAAAGTGGGTGTCCCTTACCTGGTCTGAAACGCCCTCCGCGGCCCCTGAACGGACCTCCTCCAGGCGACGCCGGGCCTCCTCGGCCCATTTCCGGTCGATTTCCGCCTCCGGTGGGTTGAGGCTGCGCAGGAGGGAGTCCACCACCTGGGCCCGCTCTTCAACCGGAAGCGAGGCGGCCTCTTCGAGGATCTCTTCAATTTTCATGGCAGGCCCTATGGCCGTACAGAACAGTCACCAGAAACCCGTCCGGTCCTGGTTGGATTATCGCCCGGGGAAGCGTCGCACACCATAGCGGGGAGGAACTAGAACGTTTATCAGGTCGAGATTGGAGCGGAAGGTACCGGTGCCGTTGAGGGAAAGCGAAGGCCGTAGCCAAAGGAGGCGCCCAGTAGGAAAGTAAGGAAAGTGGGTGTCCCTTAGGTTAGGTCAAGGTGGGTGTCCCATACCTCCCATACCTTCACCATACCTTCATATTGCCCTCCCGATTGGCCGATGGCATGCTAGCAAATTGCTAGCATCAAAAAAGGAGATTCCGCCATGGGTGCCATCACGATCCGCAACCTCCCCGAGGAGCTGGTAGACCGCCTCAAGGAGGCAGCCGAGGCCCATAACCGATCCATGGAACAGGAAGTCCGCGAACTGCTGGAGCAGCGCTACGCGCCCAAGGGGGAGGTCTTGAGTCGGATGCGCGAGCGATGGGAAGAGCTCCCTCAGACCGATCCGGACGAAGTGGCCCGTTGGCGTGAGGAAGGGCGGCCTTGAGCAAACCCCTGGTCGTGGACACCATGGTGTTCGCCTATGCCTTGCTGGGGGTATCCACCCACCGGGAGACCGCCCTCGCAGCTCTTGAGGCAGCAGATCCCATCGTGGTGCCGGACTCCTGCTATGCGGAGCTGGCGAATGTAGTGTGGCAATGGACCCGGGCCAAGGAAATCTCCAGAGAGACCGGGCACGCCCTCCTTACGGACGCCGAGGTACTGATCAATCGCTCCCACCCCACTACCCACCTCTGGAGCCAGGCCCTGAGCCTGGCGATCGACGCCGACCACCCTGCCTACGACACCCTTTTCATTGCCGCCGCCCAGCGCGAAGGGACCCAAGTGGTCACCTTTGATAAGCGGCTACAAACCGCCTTCCCGGACTGGACCTTGGCTCCGGAACTGTTTCTAGGGCTCCGGAACTGTTTCTAGGCTGATTTCCGAATTTCAGCCGCCAGCTCGGAGGGCAATCAAGGTAATCAAAGTGGGTGTCCCATTTAGTTTCTTGCAACGAGGAAAGAAAGCAGGGGGCTTTTCCCTGAATCTAGGTGGGCGTCCCTTACCTAATTACCAATTTTCTGTTTTACCTTCCACGACTATCCTTCCAGCCCAAGGTATATATTTCTACATTTTCCACATATTCTAAGTTTTTCCAAGTAATATCAGGGCCACTTAATGGGATAACACCCTCAGACTGAGGTCCTGAAAATTCAATAGGATCTTTATTAATATCCCCCCATACGATAATTCTACCAGTAGAAGGCCGAATTTTTACCCTTAGGTGAACCTCCTCAGCATCCGGAGGAACCTGCAATTCTCTTGAATTGAAGGGGTTACCCCCCTCATCAGTTATAAAATATTCAAATTTCCCAATATGCACATTAGGTCTTACTTTTGCCTGAATAAAATTATACGGAATATCAGGAAGCTCAGATTTTTTACTGTAACTTGGGAACTTTTCCTTGTAGCCAGAAAAATCTTCAGGATTTAGAAGGATGGTACGCTTTCCCTCCATAACAAAATCTAGCTCTTTAGTCCCCTCTAGCTTGGCAGTCCCTGCCAAATAATAGCTTCTATGCAATTCGGCAGATATATAAAAGTCCTGCAAATAAACCTTACTGCCATTAATATCCCTCTTAAAATAAGATCCTTCTATATCGTCCGGCCGCCATTCTATTTTATCCACCTCATCCTCTAATTCAATCTCATTATTGTTCCACTTACCCTTAAAAAGTTCTGAAATATCAATATCATTAACTAATGCATTTTTTTCAAATTTTCCCCCTTCCTCCAAATGCATTCCAAACATCATACTCAACCCTAACAACTCCACCTCTTCAATAACGATAGGGATATCTAACTTAACAGGCCATTTGTAGGTCCTAGCGGCATGTGCAGTGCACAAATCAATCCCAAGCCTTTTTGCCTTTTTTTGGGCAGTATTAGAAAAACCCTTTCTGGCGACCAGAACTGCCTTATGGGCTTTTATATCTTGCATTTTTGAGGATAGGGCATCGAACTCAGTAACCGTAACCTTTTTGTTATAATCTTTACACTCTACAATAGTCACCACCTCAACAGGCCCTATTGATCCAGTGACCAGCACATCCACTTCTCGCTTTCCGTCATGACCTTGCACGTAAACATTCTTTTCAACTTTTTCATATTCTGGATTCTTAATAAGAATTTTGAAAATCTCAGCCGTCAAATCTTCAAATTCTTTAAAATCTGACATATATTAAACGATCCCTTTTAGGCATTTTGACCTTGGGGGCCACCCTCCAAATCAAACCGGGTGTCCTATAGAGTTTTCTAATTATCCCCTTTCCTCCTCTAGCCTAGGCTCTCCCGTTTCGTTTTCTTTACCCGCTTCATGAAACTTCCTTAGTTTGGAGTTTGTTGGGTACAATACTTTTGCGCTAGGAACATCACCTGCAGCTGGTTCCAAATGGGAGTCTTGGTCATCGAAAAATATATGCGGCTTATATGCCTTCAGAAACCGGCTTTTTTGTAATCCCCCCAAGAAAAATGCTTGATCAACATATACATCCCAAGAACGTAAGGTTTTTATAACTCTCATCTCCGCTGGACTATTTCTTGCCGTTATTATAGAAATACGCACGGGGGAAAAATCCACATTTCCAGGTAAGCGCTCCTGCATTTTAGATAATTTTCTAAGAAGATTTGCATGAGGGCCTTCAGGCAAAGGCATATCCTGTTTATTATCCTCTTCTGACCAAAAGGCTGAAATACCTTTAGTCTTATTAATCAATTCACTTTCATCTCCGAAAATTACTGCGTCTGCATCAAAAGCAAACCTGACCTGCTGCTCCGTTAGACTTTCACTATCCTTGGGAGGCTCTTTGACTAGGGCCGCAGCGGATACCCCGCTATCAATAACTCTTTGCGCATCCCTTTCACTTGTTGTTAAAAATAAATCTACATAAAAAGCTTCCAAGTAATCTGAGCTATTTTCCCCCGCAGTAAACTGCGGACCTTGTTATATCCAAACCTCTCCTTCTAATTTCCTTCAGAACTCTATAACCCGTTTCCGGACTATTTCTTGAAATAACTACCACCTCAACTATAGGATTGTTTTGTTTTTCATCTATGAATTCATTAAGGTTAAGGAGAGCTTTAACCAGGGGCATTCCTGTTCCGCTATTTAATGGCGCCTCCTCGTGCTCCAGCATTGAAGTGGACCCCAAAAACTGGACAGGGGTAGAAGTAAACGGCTGAGGGGGTATGCTCAGGCTCAGAAAGGAGCCTC